>NZ_VMLJ01000005.1:0-20243 GCF_013276615.1 Streptococcus sp. 1621 | reverse complement strand
CCAACCTGTTGCCATTGAACCATCAGTATTGTAGAAATACCACATACCGTTTTCTTGTTTCCAGCCTGTTTTTGGAGAAGCTGGTTTAGCTGGTTCTACTACAGAATATGAGCTGTATGATGGAACATATGAAGGGACATATGTAGGATTAGCTGGTCTTGCAGGAACAGAAGGTTGTGCTGGTTGCTCTGGTTTTGGAGCTGGAGCCGGCGCTGGTTGAGATGGCTCTTCAGCTGGTTTCTCTGCCGGTTTTTCTGCCGGTTTTTCTTTAGCTTTATCTTCTTCTGCAGCTTTCTTATTTAATTCATCGATAAATTTTTCAGCTTGTTTTGCAGTTAATCCTTTTTTGAAGCCTTCTACAATTTGTTTTCTTGTTTCATCTGATGCTGCTTTTAATGCTGCAATTGTATCAGCTTTTGCTTTTGCTTCTTCTGGACTATTAGTTTCAGCTTTTTCTAATTCTGCGATTGCTGCTTTCAATGCTGCATCATAGTTCGCTAAAAATTCTTCCTGAGCTGCTTTCTCATTTGCTGCCGCTTCTTTATCTTCTTCTGCAGCTTTCTTATTTAATTCATCGATAAATTTTTCAGCTTGTTTTGCAGTTAAGCCTTTTTTGAAGCCTTCTACAATTTGTTTTCTTGTTTCATCTGATGCTGCTTTTAATGCTGCAATTGTATCAGCTTTTGCTTTTGCTTCTTCTGGACTATTAGTTTCAGCTTTTTCTAATTCTGCGATTGCTGCTTTCAATGCTGCGTCATAGTTCGCTAAAAATTCTTCCTGAGCTTCTTTCTCTTTTACTGCAGCCTCTTTATCTTCTTCTGCAGCTTTTTTATTAGCTTCATCAATTAAACCTTCAGCTTGTTTTGCAGTTAAGCCTTTTTTGAAGCCTTCTACAATTTGTTTTCTTGTTTCATCTGATGCTGCTTTTAATGCTGTAATTGTTTCCTTCTTTTGTTTTTCTAACTCTGGATCATTTTTTGTGTCAGCTTTTTCTAATTCTGCAACTGCTTTTTCTAACGCTTTATCATAATTCTCTAAGAATTCATCTTGTGCTGCTTTTTCTTCAGCTTTTGCTTTTGCTTCTTCTGCTAACTTTTTATTTTCATCATCGATTGCTTTTTCAGCTTCTTCTGCAGTTAAGCCTTTTTTGAAACCTTCTTCGATTTTAGCTCTTGTTTTCTCTGCTTCTGCTTTTAATTTTGCAATCGTATCTTGAATTTGTTCTTTTATTTCAGGATTATTTTTTGCATCTTCTTCTAATTTTGCAATCGTATCCTTTAATGCCTTGTCAAAATTAGCTAAAAATGCTACTTGTGCGTCTTCCTCTTCCTTAGCTTCTTTTTCCTCTGCAATTTCCTCTTCTTTAGCAATTCCTTCTACTTCTTTTTCAGCTTCTTCTACAGTTAAACCTGCTTCGAAGCGTTTTTCATAGTCAGCCTTCTGGGCTTTAGTTCGTTTTTCAAATTCATCAATAAATCCTTGAATTTGTTTTTGTAATTCTGGATCTTCTTTTGCATTGTCTAAATATTCTTTTAATTCTTTAACTGTAGCTTCTACAGCTTTATCAAAATTAGCTAAAAATTCTTTTTGTGCTGATTCTTTATTTTCAGCTGGTTGACTACTAGCTACAGATTGACCTTCCGCTTTTACAACCGACGGTTGAGATACAACAAATGCTGATCCTAAAACAGCAACACTAGCCAAGCTAGCAGTGAGAAATTTTTTCTTATCCATAAAATATCGACCACCTTTGGTACTTTTTTGGTGCTATTTTACCATTTTTTTCCTAAAAATTCAAGAAATCACACTCCAAAATGATAAAAAATAAGAGGAAATTCCCCTTATTTCTTTATTATATCCATTACACCCACTCACCGTTGGCATTTACTGTGTAACCATCGATAGTTGTGTTCACAGCCAACGCTCCTGAAGAATATGAATAATACCATTTACCGCTAACTTGGTACCAACCTGTCTTCATAGCACCTGAGCCAGCAAGATAATACCAAGTACCACCCTGCTTGAGCCAACCTGTTTGCATAGCACCTGAATCATTGAGGTAATACCAGTTACCATCTAAAAGCTTCCAACCAGTCTGCATAGCACCTGAACCGTCAAGATAATACCATGTACCATTGTCTTTTATCCATCTAGTACCCATTTTACCTAAACTGTCAAAATGGTACCAACTACCATTTATAAATTTCCAGCCTGTCTGCATAGCACCTGAGCCGTTAAGATAGTACCAATTACCATCAACTTGTTTCCAACCAGTTTTCATCACACCAGTTTCATCCAAGTAATACCATGACCCATCTTTGACCCAACCAGTCTTCATTCCATCTTCTTTAGAGAAATAATACCAATCCAGTCCAATTTTCTTCCATCCAACATGACGATTTCCCTCATCATCAATGAAGAATTTTTTACCATCAATTAAAACAATACCTGGTTTAAGGACACCTTCCTCATCTAAGAAATAATGTTTTCCGTCTACTGTAATATCCCCTGTTAGACGAACACCTTCTTTTAGATAGTAAGTTTTATCATCAATTTTGATAAAGCCAGTTTTCTTATCACCATTTTCAACAAAATAGTAAACCTTATCAGCAACTTTTACAAAGCCTAGCTTTTTAACACCATCTTTTTCATCTAGATAGTATTGCTTATCACCTGCAGTCAATAGACCTTTTTTCATAGCTCCATCAGCTTCAAAGTAGTAAGTCTTACTATCAATTTTTTGCCAGCCAGTAACTTTTTTACCGTCCTTAATATAGTAGACCTTCCCATTCTCCGTTTTGAATTGACCTGCAGAATTAGACTGGTTTTGATTATTATTTTGGTTAGTATTACCTGTTGTTGCATCAATTGGAGAATATGTATGGTACATTACACCATCTATTTTTTTACTAGAACCATATTTATAATTAGCAATTTCTGGATGACTAGAGATAGATGTAGAAGTTACCTCAGTACCTGTAAGTGGTGCTCTAAGGTCAATATAATCTCCATTTTTATATTCTACAAAACGAACTGCTTTGACAGAAGAGTTAGAAGTTGTTGAACCGTTATTATTGTTTGTACCAGTACCATTTTGGTTATTATTTCCATTAGCATTACTAGTGCTACCATTGTTTTGGTTGTTATCTCTATGGTATGGATTGGTCTGAGTACCAGAATTCGTAGTACCTGTCGTAGCAGTAGGCGCATACATATGATACATAATACCATCTTCTTCTCTACTAGAAGTATAGACATAACTTGCAATTTCAGGGTGATTCTCAATAGATGCAGCTGTCACAGCAGCACCTGTAAGTGCAGCTTTGATATCTACAGGTCCACCATTTTTAAATGTTGCATAGTGGACTTCTTTAACCGTAGAAGTTGTTGTAGCCGTTGTTGCCCCTGTTTCGGCAGCTTGTGCTGGTTGAACTGAAGCCATAGCTAGCACTGAAGTA
Organism: Streptococcus sp. 1621; assembly: GCF_013276615.1. NCBI lineage: Bacteria > Bacillati > Bacillota > Bacilli > Lactobacillales > Streptococcaceae > Streptococcus > Streptococcus sp. 1621. The sequence continues at coordinate 16,785 of NZ_VMLJ01000005.1, read as the reverse complement.
GCTAGTAAGATACCTGTTAGTGTTTTCTTCATGAGAAGAACCTCCTTTATTAAATGGTTAAATTTATATAGATTATATCTCTTTCCTATAATAAATGCAATAAAAAACATAAAAAGTGTAGAAATATTTAACAATAACAGAAAGAGAGCAGTTTGAACCACTCTCTTTGTTATTTTATACCCATTCACCGTTGGCATTTACATAGTAACCATCGACTGTAGTATTTACTGCAAGGGCACCTGAACTATAAGCATAGTACCACTTACCGCCTACTTGGAACCAACCAGTTACCATAGCACCTGAGCCTTTGAGGTAGTACCATGAATCACCTACTTTAGCCCAGCCTGTTTGCATAGCACCTGAACCGTTTAGATAGTACCAAGTGCTACCATCTTGCAACCAACCTGTTTGCATTTCGCCTGAACCGTTTAGATAGTACCAAGTGCTACCATCTTTAACCCACCATTTTTGCATGATGCCTTCAGCGTTAAAGTAATACCACTTACCGCCATCTTGTAACCAGCCAACTTGACGTTTGCCTTCTTTATTTACATAAATCCAGTTACTATCAACTTTATTCCAGCCAGCTTTTGTATTAGATTCATCTGTTAAGAAATATGTTTTACCATCAACGGTAATTTCCCCAAACTTACGTTCACCTTCTTCAGTGACATAGTAATACTTATCGCCAGCACCCTTGATAAGACCTGTCTTACGCTCACCTTCTGTAGTAATGTAATACCATTTTCCAGCACTATCTTTTACAATACCTGACTTGGTTGTACCGTCTTCAGCAAAGAAGTACCATTTATCACCTACCTTATGCGCTCCAATTGTCACAACACCATCTTTGACAAAATAAGTTTTTCCATTTTCAGAGATAATCTCTGTCTTACGAGCTCCATCTGACACAAAATAATAGGTTTTTTCTCCTACTTTAATGAAACCAGTTTTCTTAACACCTTGTCCGTCTAGATAGTAACGTTCAGATGTGTTTTCAAGAACTCCGTGAGCCATAACACCTTCACTATCAAAATAGTAAGTTTTTCCATCAACATTAGCCCAACCTTTTACAGGATTTCCTTTATAGTAAAGATAACGATTACCAGCAGACACACGCCATTTTACATCTTTATCAGAAGTTTTATAGCCTTGAGTATTTAACTCACTGACAGACGCATCGGGATCGTTTACATAATCATCAATCTTTGTCCCTTTCTCAACGAATAAGTAGTATTTTCTTCCCCCTTCAACATAGGCACGTTGAAATTCAAATCCTTCAATTGTCGAATGTTTAGAGATCGGCTGATTCCCATCTTCAAAAAATACTGTCTTACGTTCTTGTGAACGACCATTAATCACTGTGATCCACTCAGTTCTATAAACAACTTCTTCCGCACTTACTGGACGAGCTGTAATTGCAGAGTAACTGGTTAAAACTGCTGCACTTGCCATTGTCAAGCTAGCTACTGCTAGGGCTAAAGCTTTTTTATTTTTCATATGAGCATTCTCCATGTTTAAAATTTTAGGTAATAAACCTAGTTTTATTGTATCTTATTTTTTAAAAAAATTCTAAAAAAAACTGAACTTTTTATGGAAAAAATAAAAAGCAGAAGAAATCTCCTGCTTTTTTGATTAAACTAGATTATTTAACCCATTCACCGTTTCCGTTTACAGTGTATCCACCTACAGTAGTATTAACTGCAAGGGCACCAGAACCGTCAACGTAGTACCATTTACCAGCAACTTCAAACCATTGGCTAGCTTTCATAGCACCTGATGCTTCAAGGAAGTACCATTTGCCACCGTGTTGCAACCAACCAGTTTCCATAGCACCTGAACCATTTAGGTAGTACCAAGTGTTACCATCTTTAACCCACCATTTTTGCATTACGCCTTCAGCGTTAAAGAAGTACCATTTACCGTCGATTTGTTTCCAACCAGTAACTTGTTTGTTGTTGTCATAGTAGTGCCAGCCGTTTTCACCTTGAACCCACTCAGTACGAACAACATTGTAGCTGTCAGTTTTTTCAATTTCAACTGATGCATTTACATACATATCATTATTTTCGTTACGTCCAACTGCATCTGCTGTAAATAGTGAAGATTTTGTTAGGCGCTCAGGTAAAAAGTAACCTTTTGGTACTGTCAAAATACGGTAAACCGCTACTCCACCCTCGTGTAATTCAAACTCAGCATCACCTGCTTCATTTGTCTTAGCACTTACAAGAGCTGGGGCATCTTTAACAGGTTTTCCACCTTGAGCATTCAAGAAATCTTCAGTAGTTTTGTAAACTAATAGCTCAAATTCAACACCTGCAACTGGTGCACCTTGTTTATCTTTAACGTTGATACGTCCATGTGTTCCATTTGTGAATGGTACAACCTTTTGAACTTTACCATCTTTAAGATTAAATTGGCTATCATATGGATTAGATACTTTATCCTTGAATTGATTGTTAGGATTAATTACCAAATAAGTATAAGTAGAACCATCTGCATATTGAACAGATACTACTTTATCTCCATTTGCTAGAACTTGTTCAGCACGGTTAGTTTCAGTTGCTTTTTCCACTTGTGAAGGATCGTAAGTTTTTTCAACTTTTCTAACTGATGCTGCTTCTTCAGGTGTCAATTGTCTGTCAGCTGAAACAGCTTGTACAGCACCAAATGCTGCAAGAGCGACTGCGCTTGTCAATAAAACTTTTTTCATCGTTTTATCTCCTTTGTTTTTCTTTAAAAATTTTTTTCGTAAGACTATCTTACTACCATACAGTATATAAATATTTGCAGGATTTGTCAAGGGTTTTCATCAACTTTTTACCTATTTTTTCAAAAAAGATAAAAAAACGCTTTTATGAGATGAAATACCCTTCAAATACCGTATCTCCCAAGTGAAAATCTCACAAATTTCCTAAACTCTGAGTCAAACCTCACATATTTAATCCATATCGATAGTTGGATAGAACTCACTTCTATGGTATTATCCTATAACCCCTTCCAAATGTCAAGCAAAAATGACAAGTATTTTAGAAATAACTCGCCATTTCATTAACTTTCTACTATTTAAAATGTGACCTCATAGCAAGGACTCAAACTCAGTGACAGTCATGCCCAACTGCTGGCTGGCAACCTCAGAAGTCAGAAGACCTTGACGGACTAGATTTAGTAAACCTACTTTTAATCCTTCTTCTCGCCCTTTTTCAATACCCTCTGCACGGCCACGTTCAAGTCCACGCTCTAAACCTTTTTCGATTCCTTCCGCCCTAGCTGTTTCCAAGGCATAGTCCTGTGCTAACAAGGCCTGTTCTTCTCGCATACGTAGTTGGCTAAACATCTTCCTGTCCTCCTCGGACCAGCTTTTGTAGTCCAGCAGTTGGTCTGCCTGGCTGATGGCTCGCTCAGGTTGCTGGGTAAAGGGTTTGTTCCCGAAAAACTCTAACCATGGTTTGCGAATACTATCTTTGCTGGTTTCTCTGTATTTTTAGGTCTTATTTATGATGGTCTTTCAATAGCTCCTCAAACTCAGCCACGGTCATGCCTAATTGCTCACTCGCAACCTCAGGTGTTAGAAGACCTTGACGGACTAGATTTAGTAAACCTACTTTTAATCCCTCTTCAATGCCTTCTTCTCGTCCTTTTTCAATACCCTCTGCACGACCACGCTCCAGTCCCTGTTCAATACCTTCCGCTCTAGCTGTTTCAAAGGCATAGTCCTGTGCTAACAAGGCCTGTTCTTCTCGCATACGTAGTTGGCTAAACATCTTCCTGTCCTCCTCGGACCAGCTCTGATAGTCCAGCAGTTGGTCTGCCTGGCTGATGGCTCGCTCGGGTTGTTGGGTAAAGGGCTTGTTCCCGAAAAACTCCAACCACGGTTTGCGAACCTCGTCTTTGCTGGTTTCTCTGTATTTTTAGGTCTTATTTATGATGGTCTTTCAATAGCTCCTCAAACTCAGCAACAGTCATGCCCAATTGTTCACTCGCAACCTCCGAAGTCAGAAGACCTTGGCGGACCATATCCAGAAAGGCAAAAAGTTTCCCTTCTTTCCTAGCTGTTTCCAAGGCATAGTCCTGTGCCAACAAGGCTTGTTCTTCGCGCATACGTAGTTGACTAAACATCTTCCTGTCCTCCTCGGACCAGCTCTTATAGTCCAGCAGTCGGTCTGCCTGGCTGATGGCTCGCTCGGGTTCTTGGGTAAAGGGTTTATTCCCGAAAAACTCCAACCACGGCTTGCGAATGCTATCTTTGCTGGTTTCTCTGTATTTTCTTAATTCCAAGAACGCCATCTTGACTAGATGATGTTCTTGTCCATTGTTTGTGATGGTTAAGACCTCACCTGTCGTGTCTTCGCGCATACTGAAACTGTGGAAAGCTTGATCATCTGAGAAGTAATTACTATCTACAATAGCGATAGCGTATACTGGTGCGATGTGTTTGTAGCTTTGGTGAGTATCTCTTTCGCGTTGACGAATTTTTTCTAGATTTTGATTGACCTGACTGCACAAGTAAGCCCACAGGCGATTGATGAAAAAATTCTGATGATGTACCTGTATTTCGATAATAACTTGCGTTCCATTATCCAACTCCGCCAAAACATCAATACTGGTATAGAAATCCTGCGCCGAGTAGGGCATGGAAGGCAAGACGTGAATATTGCTACCCTCCAAAATGGTTACATTTTTTGCTGGCAAGTCCAGCATATCGCGAATAAATTGACAAGTAATTTCCGGATTGCTGAAAATTTTCTTAGCAACCAAGTCATTGGTCGGGCTAATGCCCGGATGTCTGAGAATCATATTTCCTCTCCTTTCATTATAGCATATTTTTAAATCTAGGTTTACTAGATTTGATGCTTCTATCTATTTATTCGGAAAAGAGACGAAAAAAATAAAAGTTATTAAAATTATTGTTTATCCTTAATTTTGTCTGTATTAAAAAAGGTTTTGACACCTAATTTTTAAAATTAAAGCACACTGAATCTAGGAACAATTTGAATCATCTTGACCTGCTCTTGGTATTCTTGACTGAGTTTCCAAATCTTCTTTACAGACGGAAAGAGCATCATCGTGTTCCTTGATGATTCTGATTTTCTCACCTTGTTCAGCTATTACATCGTCCGCTATAGCGATTCCCAAATCTCGCATCTTATCCTTCATTCATCTTGGTAATCAACTTCTTAATGTTTGGTTTCTCATCTGGATTGTCAAAGATTCTCTGAATAATAACTTGAGTAAAAAATCATTCCTTAGTTCAACCGATCCACAATATATCTTTCCAATTGCTTGGCAAACCAATCTTACTAGATAATATGATATTTGACTTTTCCATCAACTGTGCCTCTAAAGTCGTCAAAAAATCGTTCCAATCTTGAACAAAAGAATGTGAATGATGTTGTATAAGATTTTTCATAGCTAAAAGATAAGCAAATAAATCGTTATTATGCGTCTTTTTCTTTTTAGTCTCTGCATTCTTGTTTATTTGACGCAAATCAGCTGAAAAGAAACTTGGACTTGCTATTGTAAAATTTTGACCATATAGTCTTAAATGATGTGCTGTCCTATTTCTCATATGCCATGTAGCTGAAACCCAGCCAAATAATTTACTCTGGATTTCTTCTCCATGAATTTTAGAATTTACCACACCAGTTGATAAAAATGTAGTATCTATCCAATACTCTCGGTACTCTTTTTTCAGTGCACTTATAAAACGAGTTGTTTCCCCAAAAGTCATCTCTTGAAAAAGAACCCAAATTGGGAATTTAGAACCTTTATTTTTGATATGATGCTGTATTGAAAGACTTTGATTCTCTGATAAATGTTTTTCTATAATTGAAATAAATTCGTTATATAATTCAGAGTTTTCATAAATAGTTTCATCCAAGTAACACTCACCTTTTTGATATTTTCCATTATATTGATGGCAAAGCGATTCAATAAAAGTTGATTTTATAAACTGCTCTAATCTACCAGAAAATATAAACAGAAACTGTGATAACCAATCATTAAATTCATACAATGAAATCGCTGCTTGAAATTTTCCTTTATGAAGATTATCTGGAACCTGTTTAATAAAAGCAGAAAACGAATAGTAATTATGACAACGTAAAAAGTTTTTGGAATCTAGTTCCTCTTCAGGTGACATATCTAGCTTATCTGAAAGATAACTTACCAAATCTTCAAGAGGTAAAAATGCTTTCATTTCTCTCTTTAAATCTCTTGACAAAGAAATACTATTATCAGTTGTGTACATCATTAACCTTCTAAATTTATAAAAAAATGACTCCAGTTGCTATGAAACAGGGAGCAAAAGGAGTGCTTGTATTTAAATACTATACTATTCTATAAAAAAAGTCAAGTAAACTTGATATTTTTTCAATTTACGTCTAATTGTTCACTCACAAATTCGGAAGGCAAAGCATGTTAGCATACTAAATCAATAAAGGAAAAGATTTATCCTTCAACTTTCCCACGTTCAAGTCCACGCTCCAGTCCCTGTTCAATATCTTGTTCAATACCTTGTTCAATACCCTCAGCCCTAGCTGTTTCTAAGGCATAGTCCTGTGCTAACAAGGCTTGTTCTTCTCGCATACGTAGTTGACTAAACATTTTCCTGTCCTCCTCGGACCAGCTCTTGTAGTCCAGCAGTTGGTCTGCTTGGCTGATGGCTCGCTCGGGTTGCTGGGTAAAGGGTTTATTCCCGAAAAACTCCAACCACGGCTTGCGAACGCTATCCTTGCTGGTTTCTCTGTACTTTCTTAATTCCAAGAATGCCATTACTGTGATGGTATTACAAAAGTGCTTCAAACTCCGCTACTGACATACCCAATTGTTCACTCGCGAATTCGGAAGTTAAAACATGTTGGCGGACCATATCCAGAAAGGCAAAAAGTTTCCCACGCTCTAAACCTTGTTCAATACCTTCTGCTCGACCACGTTCAAGTCCACGCTCCAGTCCCTGTTCAATACCTTCCGCCCTAGCTGTTTCCAAGGCATAGTCCTGTGCTAACAAGGCTTGTTCTTCACGCATACGTAGTTGACTAAACATTTTCCTGTCCTCCTCGGACCAGCTCTTGTAGTCTAGCAGTTGGTCTGCTTGGCTGATAGCTCGCTCAGGTTGTTGGGTAAAGGGCTTGTTGCCGAAAAACTCTAACCACGGCTTGCGAACCTCATCTTTGCTGGTTTCTCTGTATTTTTTTAATTCCAAGAATGCCATCTTGACTAGATGGTTTTCCTGTCCGTTATTTGTGATAGTTAAGACCTCACCTGTCGTATCCTCTCGCATACTAAAGCTATGAAAAGCTAAGTCATCTGAAAAGTAATTGCTGTCCACGATTGCGATAGCGTATACTGGTGCGATGTGTTTATAGCTCTGGTGAGTATCACCTTCGCGTTGGCGAATTTTTTCAAGGTTTTGATTGACCTGACTGCACAGGTAAGCCCATAAACGATTAATGAAAAAATTCTGATGATGTACTTGTATTTCAATAATTACTTGCGTTCCATTATCCAACTCCGCCAAGACATCTATACTAGTGTAAAAATCCTGAGCTGAGTAAGGTAGGGAAGGCAAGACATGAATATTACTTCCCTCCAAAATGGTCACATTTTTTGCTGGTAAATCCAGCATATCGCGAATAAATTGACAAGTGATTTCTGGATTGCTGAAAATTTTCTTAGCAACCAAATCATTAGTTGGGCTAATGCCCGGATGTCTTAGAATCATCCTTTTCCTCCTTTTATTATACCACAGTTTTAAATCTAGGTTTGCTAGATTCTCTGGCTCTATCTATTTATTCGGAAAAAAACGAAAAAACCTGAGAATCATCTCAGGCTTGGTCATTAAATTTTTTTCTCAATACCGAAAAGTGGAGAAAGTGGGCGTTTTTCATGAATACGCACGATAGCATCTCCCAAAAGATGAGCAATCGAAATCTGTTCAATCTTATCGATCAAACGCTCTTCTGGTAGATAGATGGTATCCAAAACAACCAATTTCTTAATAGCTGATTTTTGGATATTGTCCATAGCAGGACCAGAAAGAACTGGGTGCGTACAGCTTGCATAGACTTCAACAGCACCAGCTTCTGCAAGGGCATCTGCCGCATGACAAATGGTTCCAGCGGTATCAATCATATCATCAATCAAAATACAAGTCTTGCCTTCAACCTTACCGATAATGTTCATGACTTCACTGGTATTCATCTTATCAACGCTACGACGTTTATCAATAATAGCGATAGATGTCTTCAAAAATTCTGCCAACTTACGGGCACGAGTCACCCCTCCATGATCTGGGCTGACAACCACATAGTCCGAACCAACCATGCCACGACGCTCAAAATAATCCGCAATCAGAGGAGCCCCCATCAAATGATCCACAGGAATATCAAAGAATCCTTGAATCTGCGCAGCATGCAAGTCGATGGTCAATAAACGATCCACTCCAGCTACTTCAAGCATATTTGCGACAAGTTTTGAAGTGATTGGCTCACGCGCTCTCGCCTTTCTATCCTGACGTGCATACCCATAGTAAGGCATGACAACATTGACAGATTCTGCACTCGCACGTTTCAAAGCATCTACCATAATCAAAATTTCAAGCAGATTATCATTTACAGGCGAGCTAGTTGATTGTAGGATAAAGACGTGTTTCCCACGGATTGATTCTTCGATGTTGACCTGAATCTCTCCATCTGAAAATTGGCGAACACTTGATTTCCCCAACTCTATCCCAATCTCCTGCGCCACACGTTTTGCCAATTCTTGATTAGAAGAAAGGGCAAACAGCTTTAAATCAGAAAAAGACATGATTTCCTCCGGTATATATGTATCGCTTGTGCTTTTCACAAGATTTTTCCATTTACCATTGTAGCGCTTTTTGCACTATTTTTCAATCAAAAATAAAAGAAGGGCACCATATTTGTACCCTTGCATCATTCTTTTGAAAAATATTCTAGTTCATCAACTCATCGTGCTTCTCAACAAAGCGATAAGCCTGATAAAAACCGTAAAGAGCAATAGCTGTAACTACTGGAATCGCTAATGGCAACTCTGTCTCCAATTCTACAAAAGGAGAGTTAAACAAGAAGTGAGTTCCCAAGGCTAAACCTAGGAAAATAATCCCCTGTTTCTTGCCAGCCTTCTGCCCTTTATAGGCTCTGTAAAGCAAGTAAACACCTACTACAGCCAGACCTGAAAAAGTCCAGTGAGAGGCAATCCCTGAGATGATACGCTCTAAAATCCTCGAAATAGTAAAATCAAATCCCTCTGGCAAATCCGTACGAATATAGCCAATATCCTCAATCATTTGGAATCCCAAACCAGAAGCAATCCCAAGTAAAAACAGAGATTTTAATTTTCGCACGGGAATCAAAGCTAAAACAAAGACAAGTGGCAATAATTTCAAGGGTTCTTCTACCAAAGGAGCCACAATAGCACTTTCAAAGGCATTTAAAAATGTACTATCTGGGAAAAGAACGTCCAGTAAATCATGGATATAAGTATTAGCAAAGCTAGACAGCCAACCTGAAAGGAACATCCCACCCAATAAAGACAAAATCAAGGCCTTCTTTGGCAATTCCCATTTTTTCCCAATACGGAAAAGGAAATAAAGAGCCGGAATCATGTAAAAGAGAGCTAGAAAGATAGAAACTCCCATTAGGCCATATTCCGCAGCTGACATCGAACCGTCCGTATAGTAGATGGTTTCATACTGCAAACCAATACATAGCAATAAAATAAAAATAAATAAAATACTGTTTTTCTTCATACACTTTCTTTCTAAATGAATTTTTTACAATTCTACAACTGTCATACTTCCTGTATCCACATCGTAAATGGCACCAGAGATAATGACATCGTCTGGTATTAGGGGTGACTCGATAAGCAATTGCATATCCTCTCGTACACTCTCCTCTATATCTTGGAAGGGCAAGAAGTCCTGGTCTGACACATCGACACCTAGTTCCTCTTTCAGATACTCCTGAAAAGGTCCATTTTCAAAGGTCTGAGCACCACAGTCTGTATGGTGCAATACCACAATCTCTCTTGTCCCCATTTGTTGCTGGGAAATAACTAGCGAACGAATCATGTCCTCAGTCACTCGACCACCTGCATTCCGCAAGATATGAGCATCCCCAAGTGCCAAGCCCAAAGCTTGCGCAACGTGCAGACGAGAGTCCATACAGGTCACAATAGCCACTCTTGTTTTGGGTTTAAGTGGCAGATTTAACTGCCCATGTAGGGCAACATAAGCCTGATTGGCTTGCATAAACTGTTCAAAATACGACACGATTCCCTCCTCGAAAATTTGATAGTCAAATATTTCTCCTATCTTATCATTTTTAAGAGGATTTGTCACGAATTATGTAAAGACCTTTTTCAAAACTTCCTGAATCGTTGTCACCCCAATAACCTGAATTTCCTTAAGCGGAGTGATTCCTGTCAAGGAATTCTTAGGTACATAAATCTTAGTAAAGCCCAGTTTAGCAGCTTCATTGATGCGTTGCTCGATACGATTCACGCGCCGAATCTCTCCAGTCAAACCTAATTCTCCTACAAAACATTCCTGAGGATTAGTTGGCTTGTCCTTATAGCTCGAAGCAATGGCAACTGCAACAGCTAAGTCAATGGCAGGTTCATCCAATTTGACACCGCCAGCAGATTTGAGATAGGCGTCCTGATTTTGCAAGAGAAGCCCTGCCCGCTTTTCCAAAACAGCCATAATCAGACTCGCACGATTAAAATCAAGTCCTGTGGTCGTACGCTTGGCATTTCCAAACATGGTCGGTGTTACCAAAGCCTGAACCTCCGCCAAAATCGGACGCGTCCCTTCCATGGTCACAACTATTGATGAACCAGTTGCTCCATCCAAACGCTCTTCTAGGAAAACTTGACTCGGATTGAGTACCTCAACCAAGCCACCCGACTGCATCTCAAAGATGCCAATCTCATTAGTGGAACCAAAACGGTTTTTGACCGCTCTTAAAATACGGAAGGTATGGTGTCGTTCCCCTTCAAAGTAAAGCACCGTATCCACCATATGCTCCAACATACGCGGACCAGCCAGAGTGCCCTCCTTGGTCACATGCCCTACGATAAATATGGCAATGTTATTGGTTTTGGCCAGCTGCATAAGTTCAGCCGTCACCTCACGCACTTGAGAAACAGATCCCTGCACCCCTGAAATCTCAGGAGACATGATAGTCTGGATAGAGTCGATGATGAGAAAGTCTGGCTGGATTCTCTCTACCTCTGCGCGGACACTCTGCATATTGGTCTCTGCATAGAGATAAAACTCGCTATCAATATTTCCCAAGCGTTCCGCTCGCAACTTGATTTGCTGGGCAGACTCCTCCCCACTGACATAGAGAACAGTCCCCACTTGAGACAGCTGGGTTGAGACTTGTAAAAGAAGGGTTGATTTCCCAATCCCAGGATCCCCACCGATAAGAACGAGACTTCCCGGTACCACTCCTCCTCCAAGTACACGATTGAATTCCTCCATCTCCGTCTTGGTTCGATTGACATTGATAGAAGTCACCTCAGCCAGTTTCATGGGCTTGGTTTTCTCACCTGTCAAGGACACACGCGCATTCTTTACCTCGGCAACCTCAACCTCTTCTACAAAAGAAGACCAAGACCCACAGTTGGGGCAACGTCCCAGATATTTAGGGGAATTATACCCACAATTTTGACATACAAATGTCGCTTTTTTCTTTGCGATAATAAACCTCTTTCTATATCTCTAACTCACACTCAATCACTTGGCAAAAATCAATTTTCTCATTTGGCACAAACTGGCGCATGAGCATGTTGTGAGTTACCACTATCACGGTCTGGTAATCTCGATACTTAGCCATGCATTCTAGAAAACGAGACTTCATCTCCGTAGTTGTCTCATATTGAATAGGACTATTAGGAAGTAACTCCCCCTTATTTTCTAGAAACATAGTACGAGCTTTTTCAAAATTATCTGTGCCACTTTCATAGACCTGCCATTCATGCAATAATGGATCCACTCTCAAAGGAAGTCCAGTAACACAAGCCACATAAGAAGCCGTTTCTAAAGCTCTTGTGACTGCAGAAGATATGATTATTTCAGCTGAAGGGAGTAAAGGATTGGTGCTCAATTTCTGGGCTTGCTGCCGTCCCTTCTCAGACAAGGGCGCCAAATCTATCCCAAATCCCGTATAAGAACGCTCCTCTAACTCACGATAATCTGGCTCCCCGTGACGTACAAAGATAATCTTCATTCTAGTGCCCTGTTGAACCAAATCCACCAGTTCGAACGCCATCAGCCGCATCTCCATCTGCGATTAAGAAAGGCGCAAAGACAGCCTGGACCACACGTTCCCCAACTTCAAGAATCACTTCTTGATCTGTGATATTCTTCATCTGAGCAAAAATATGCCCTTCATTCCCAGGATTTCCATAATAATCCCCATCAATGACCCCAACTGAATTAATTAAAACCAAGCCCTTTTTACGAGGATTTGAAGAGCGATCATAAAGGTAAAGAACCTCAGTCGGCTGCATATAAGCCTTAACTCCTGTCGGAACCAATACAATCTCTCCTGGAGCGATAACTGTGCGCACAGCAACCTTTAAGTCGTAACCAGCCGCATGCGCTGTCTCACGCTTGGGCAATAAATTTTCATCTGTAAAACTAGAAACCAATTCAAAACCACGAATTTTCATCATCTTCTCTTTTCTATTATCATTTATTCTAGATTATTCTATCTTATTTATTCGGAAAAAGCACGAAAAAAAGAGCACACAATTCAAATCGCTTAGGGCTGCTGGATTCCTCCCCTGACCCGCTTCACGCAGAACTGTTGCTCCACTGTTTATTATATCACATTCCTATTCATTTTAAAAGCAAAATTATTTTTTCCGTCTATTTCTAAAAAAGTCCTGCATAATAGCTGCGCATTCATCTTCCAAAATTCCCGTTTCAACATCCACACGATGGTTGAGACGCTCATCTGTCAAGATATCGTACAAACTCCCAGCAGCGCCAAATTTCTGGTTTTTAGCTCCATAGACCACGTTTGGAATACGGGCGAGTCCAATCGCCCCACTACACATGACACAAGGCTCAATGGTCACAAAAAGCGTGCAATCAAGCAAGCGCCAGCTCTCCTCACTCAAGTTCGCATTCTCTATGGCCATAATTTCCGCATGCATAACCGCTCGTTGCAATTTCTCACGCGCATTATGCCCACGGCCAATGATTTCCCCATCTTTGATAATCACACAACCAATTGGAATTTCATCGTGTTCAAGAGCAATCTCAGCCTCTCTCAAAGCCTCTCTCATAAAGACTTCTTTTTCTTCAACTGTATAATTCATCAATTTCCCTTTTCTTACTTATCGATTTTATTATTATATCATGAATCCCAAGACAAAAAAAGCCACCGAATGCGGTGACTTTATAGGGAGATTATTATGAAAAAGAAAAGTTTAGGATATTTGTTACAACAAGTTAGGAGGTCTTCTTGTAACTGTCTATAGTATACCCGACCTATCTTAAACAAATCTTAAAAATCTCTTAGGACCAAACACTTTCTAAAATATTTGTTTGTTCACGACCAGGACCCACTGAGAAAGTAGAAATACGAACGCCAACTAATTCACTCACACGACGAACATAGTTACGCGCATTCTCAGGAAGATCTTCCAAATTACGAACTCCAGTGATATCTTCTGACCAACCTGGCAACTCTTCATAGATAGGTTTGCAACGTTTCAATTGCTCAAGACTAGCTGGATAGTAGTCAATACGTTGACCGTCAAGATCATAGGCCACACAGATTTTCACTGTATCTAAACCACTCAAAACATCGATAGAGTTCAATGAAAGATTAGTAATACCAGAAACACGACGACTATGGCGCATCACAACTGAATCAAACCATCCCACACGACGTGGACGACCAGTTGTTGTACCATATTCATGACCGACTTCACGGATACGTTCTCCCACTTCATCAAATAATTCAGTTGGGAAAGGACCATCTCCTACACGACTCGTATAGGCTTTACATACACCAACAACCTTGTCAATCTTGCTTGGACCGACACCAGAACCAATTGTCACACCACCAGCTACAGGGTTTGATGACGTAACAAATGGATACGTACCTTGGTCAATATCTAGCATAACACCTTGTGCACCTTCAAAAAGTACACGTTTACCATTATCAAGCGCATCATTCAAGATAACAGATGTGTCTGTCACATACTTCTTGATTTGTTGACCATATTCGTAATATTCTTCAAAAATATCATCGAAAGCAATGGCTTTACTGTCATACAATTTTTCAAAAAGACGATTCTTTTCAGCAAGGTTACGTTCTAAACGCTCACGGAAAATGTCTTTATCCAAAAGATCTGCAATACGAATCCCAACACGAGCAGCCTTGTCCATATAAGCTGGACCAATTCCCTTGATTGTAGTCCCAATCTTATTGTCGCCCTTAGCTTCTTCTTGCAAACGGTCTAACTCGATATGATAAGGTAAAATAACATGCGCGCGATCAGAAATACGCAAGTTATCAGTTGTCACACCTTCCTCATGAAGATAGCTCAACTCTTTTACAAGAGATTTAGGATTTACAACCATTCCGTTTCCAATAACAGAGATTTTTTCAGGGAAGAAAATCCCAGATGGAATCAAGTGCAATTTAAATTTCTTACCATCAATCACAATCGTGTGACCTGCATTATCACCACCTTGGTAACGTGCAATCACTTCTGCATTCGCTGAAAGGAAGTCTGTAATCTTCCCTTTACCTTCATCACCCCATTGGGTACCTACAACAACAACTGAAGTCATAATCTTGTCTGAGCCCTCAGGCTCTTCCTTTCTCACATACATGGCAGGAATCTCACCCGCAATTATATCTTACAATTTATTATAAGAAAAAATCGCCTTTTTATCAAGAAGAAACAATAGAAAGATTTGCTATTTCCAACTATTAAAAAATGTTTTAGAAAAAATTCCGGCTATTTATCATTATTTTCCCACAAAAAGTTGAATTTGTTCGGAAATTAACTCATACTGTCTCAACAAGCAACAAAACCTTGTTTCATTATCAATTTTTCAAGATACAAACGATAAGCAACACGATAATGGTAAACAATAAAATCCCTACGACACCCAATACCATATCTCACTAAATAATAAATCAAAAATTTAAAATGAAAATGTTCCCAGTCAAAATTATCACCAAATACAGTACCATACTCTTCTTCAATATTTCTATAAAAATCTGCCATCTGCTCATAAATACTTTTTAGCATAAATATATACTCCTTTTCTTTTTTATAAACTTATTCTAACAAAAAATTTTAAACAGTTATTAACAATTCCTGAATTGTTAAAATACCAACCTCAACAAGATAAAAAATAGGAAAAGTTGACAGAATAGAAACAAATTTACTACCTGAATTTCAAAAGATTAAAGTCCTAAAAAGACCGCCTTAAAACTTTTGGGTAAACCCTATTATAACTATAATGTTTTTATATAGGTATTATGGATCTGATTTTGTAGTATAAAAAAATTCAAACCATAATTCTTCTTAGAAAACGTCGTTTTAAGTGCTATCATTGCTCGAAAATGATGGTGGCTGAGACTTCTATCGTCAAGAAGAATCACCAAATTTCTCGTATTATCAACCAAAAAATTGCTCAGAAGCTGATTGAAAAAACTTCTATGACCGATATTGCTCATCAGCTGTCTATTTCAACTTCAACTGTTATTCGCAAGCTCAATGACTTCCGGTTTAAGCATGATTTTTCTTACCTCCCTGAGATTATGTCCTGGGACGAGTACTCCTTTACCAAGGGAAAGATGAGCTTTATTGCGCAAGATTTTAAAAAACTCAACATCATCGCTGTTCTTGAGGGAAGAACACAAGCCATCATTCGAAATCACTTTCTTCGATACGATAGAGCTATTCGTTGTCAGGTAAAAATCATTACTATGGATATGTTTAGTCCCTACTATGACTTGGCTAAACAGCTTTTTCCGTGTGCCAAAATCGTTCTAGATCGCTTCCACATTGTACAACATCTAAGCCGTGCTATGAGTCGTGTGCGTATCCAAATCATGAATCAATTGGATCGAAAGTCTCATGAATACAAGGCTATCAAGCGTTACTGAAAGCTCATTCAACAAGATAGTCGTAAACTCAGTGAGAAACGTTTTTATCGCCCTACTTTTCGTATGCACTTAACAAATAAAGAGATTCTTGACAAGCTTTTGAGCTATTCAGAAGACTTAAAACACCACTATAATCTCTATCAACTCTTACTTTTTCACTTTCAGAATAAGGATGCTGACAAATTTTTCGGACTCATTGAGGACAATCTAAAGCAGGTTCATCCTCTTTTTCAGACTGTCTTTAAAACCTTTCTCAAGGACAAAGAGAAAATCGTCAATGCCCTTCAATTCCCCTATTCAAACACTAAACTGGAAGCGACCAATAATCTCATCAAACTTATCAAACGAAATGCCTTTGGTTTTCGGAACTTTGAAAACTTCAAACAACGGATTTTTATCGCTCTGAACATCAAAAAAGAAAGGACGAAATTTGTCCTTTCTCGAGCTTAGCTTTTCTTCAACTCACTACAGTTGACAAAGAGGTAAAAAAAAGAGGTCTTGACCTCTTTTAATTATCTACTCCGCCAGTAGGACTCGAACCTACGACATCATGATTAACAGTCATGCGCTACTACCAACTGAGCTATGGCGGAATAAAGCTAAGCGACTTCCATAT
>NZ_VMLJ01000049.1:0-20611 GCF_013276615.1 Streptococcus sp. 1621 | reverse complement strand
GGCAAGGCGACGTTGACGCAGTTTGAATTTGATTTTCGAAGAGTATTACGTTTAAAAGAACTCATTCTTGCAATTTCAAAAAGTCCATCTATCCCTTACAATTCTTCCGATGAGCTTTGAGTTTTTTCAGAGCCCAATCATAGTGGCTTGACGTGCTACTAACAAAGTAGGAACCTAGACTTGTCCCACCCGTCCACTTATAGACACCTTTGGTAAAGAGTTCGTCATTGCTAAAAACTTCTATCAACTCTAAAACCTCCCTATGTGATTGTTCTAGGAGTCTAGTCGCTTCTTCTAAGGAGGTTTTCTGGTGCTTCTTCCAAAAAGCGACATTCATTTCTCGATAAGTTTTCCAATTATAAGGTTCAGGGAGAAAAGGTCTTTCGTTACCTTTTTGATTAGAATAAACCCAAGTCAAAAGCAACTGATGCCATTCATAAAGATGGATCAAGACATCCCGTAGATTTTTATCCCTTTTCCAGTGAGCTTCTTTTTTCTTTGGGTCTCTTGAAAAATCAAATGGAGTCTGTAGCTCATCTTCACTTAGTTGGGAGATGAAACGATTGAGCTTTTCATAGTTTTCCTTAGAGGCCAGCATTAGATCCTCTTTTGTTTTCGGTCTAGGCACAGGAGTACTCCCTTCATATTACTAGTTATTATTAGAGATTTTTTATCCTTTAAATCTCTACAACTTATCCTTTAATTTCTCAACAAAGAGATAGGCTGCTGGACAGGTCAAGGTATTCTTAATCGTCAAATGGTTGATTTGATGGATCTTTTTGCGGTCAGTATGAGGGAATTCACGACAGGCCTTTGGACGAACGTCATAGATAGAACAAAGGTTATCTCCTCCTAAAAATGGGCAGGGCATGGATTTGAAAACCTTATCTCCATCTTCATCTACCTGCAGAAACTCCGCTTCAAAAGCTGGTAATTTCATCTTAAAATACTTGGCAATTCGTGTAATATCCGCTTCTTTAAAGTCGGGTCCCAAAGTCTTACAACAGTTAGCACAGGCAGTACAATCAATCTCAGCAAAAACTTCTTGGTGAATCTGCTGGGCAATCTTGTCTAGGTTTTTAGGAGGTTTTTTCTTTAGATTGGCTAAAACTTTGCGATGTTCCTTCTGCTTTTGCAAAGCTAATTGGTGGTAATACTCAATATCAATTTCTTTAGACATGGTTTCTCTCTTATTCTAATTACTTTCCCCTATTATACCATGCCTCTGAACCATTGAAAAGTGGACTTTATAGGACTATACTTTTCCAAAATGTAGCAAAAAACCTTGCAACTAGGTTACAAGGTTAATCACATTAATCGAAGTTAACGTATTCTTTTTGAAGTTCAAGGACTTCTTCCATTGTTGAACACTCTGTAAGGGCACGGTTAGCGTACTCTTCCATCTTAGCAGTGTCCAATTTCTTCATCAAGCTACGTGTACGAAGTACAGATGTTGCTGACATAGAGAATTCATCCAAGCCCATTCCGACAAGAAGTGGAACAGCTTTTTGGTCACCAGCCATCTCACCACACATACCAGCCCATTTACCTTCAGCGTGAGCTGCCTTGATAACGTTGTTGATCAAGCGAAGGATTGATGGGTTATATGGTTGGTAAAGGTATGAAACTTGCTCGTTCATACGGTCTGCTGCCATTGAGTATTGGATCAAGTCGTTTGTACCAATTGACATGAAGTCTACTTCTTTAGCAAATTGGTCTGCAAGCATGGCTGCTGCAGGGATTTCAATCATGATACCAACTTGGATATCATCCGCAACTGCAACACCTTCAGCAAGAAGGTTTGCTTTTTCTTCTTCATAAACTGCTTTAGCCGCACGGAATTCTTTCAAAAGGGCAACCATTGGGAACATGATACGTAACTGACCATGAACAGAAGCACGAAGAAGGGCACGGATTTGTGTACGGAACATTGCATCTCCAGTTTCAGAAATAGAGATACGAAGGGCACGGAATCCAAGGAATGGGTTCATTTCATGTGGCATATCGAAGTAAGGAAGTTCCTTATCCCCACCGATATCCATCGTGCGAACAACCACTGGTTTACCATTCATTCCTTCAAGAACAGCTTTGTATGCTTCATACTGCTCGTCTTCTGTTGGGAAGTCTTGAGAATCCATGTACAAGAACTCTGTACGGTAAAGTCCAACAGCTTCAGCACCGTTGTTGTTAACACCTTCAACGTCTTTTGGAGTACCGATATTAGCGGCCAACTCGAAGTGTTTACCGTCAGCAGTCACTGTTTGAGCATCTTTCAAAAGTGCCCATTCAGCTTTTTGTTTAGCATAAGCTTCACCAGCTGCTTTAAATTCTGCCGCTTGTTCATCTGTTGGGTTGATAATCACTTCACCAGTAATTCCGTTAACGGCAAGGATATCACCGTCTTTCACTACTTCAGTGATATTATTTGTTCCCAATACAGCTGCAATTTCAAGTGTACGTGCCATGATAGCTGAGTGGCTTGTACGTCCACCGATGTTTGTTACAAAAGCTTTTACAAAGTTTTTGTCCAATTGAGCTGTATCAGATGGTGTCAAGTCATGCGCAATCACAATTACTTCTTCATTGATAGAAGCTGGGTTTGGCAATTTCTTACCAAGAAGGTTTGCCAATACACGTTTTGTCACGTCGCGGATATCCGCTGCACGTTCTTGCATGTATGGGTTGTCTTCCATACCTTCAAAGATCGTGATGAACATGTCAGTCACTTCTTTAAGACCTGCTTCTGCGTTGACTTTCTTAGCACGAATTGTTTCTTTAATCTGACCAATCAATTCTGGGTCAGAAAGAACCATCAAATGAGCGTCAAAAACTTGAGCCGCTTCTTCACCAAGCGTACCTACAGCTTTCTCGCGGATAAGAGAAAGCTCGTTTTGAGAAGCTTCAAGAGCAACATCCAAACGAGCCTCTTCTGCGTTTGTATCTTCGACTGAAATAGTCTCGAATGACAAATCCGGTTGAACGAGTAGATATGCTTTTGCAACTGCAACACCGTCAGATGCTGCGATTCCTTTAAGCATTTCTGTCATTTCCCTTATGCCAATCCTTCTTTTTCCATTGTTTCTGAGATTGCAGCGATAGCGTCATCTGCATCTGCACCTTCAGCTGAGATAGTTACGTCAGCACCTTGGCCAACACCAAGACTCATAACACCCATAATTGATTTAAGGTTAACTGATTTACCTTTGTACTCAAGAGTGATATCTGAAGCAAATTTGCTAGCAGTTTGTACCAACAATGTTGCTGGACGTGCGTGAATACCTGTTTCTGCCACTACGTGGAAATCTTTAGAAGCCATAGTTTGACTCTCCTTTTGTTCTTTCTTTTTTTGAGTTATATGTGATAACCCTTACAATTTGGTATTATACCATCTTCTAGGATTTTTTTCAAGCATTTTCTGGATTTTCCTTCAATTTCTTTTCAGATAACTTGCTGAAAATCTTCTATCCTAGATAACAAAACACAGGATATAGTTTCTTTAAAAACGATTTATACGATAATCATTGCTGTTTTATAAAGCAAACACTACATATTGTGTTTTGTGAGCTTAAGTAGAAAAATTGACCACTATATTTAGTTCAAATCATTGACAAAATTTTATTTTCTGATATACTAAGATAGTATTAAATTTTGAAGAGGAGTTACACAATGGTAACCGTTTATTCTAAAAACAATTGTGTCCAATGTAAAATGACCAAGCGTTTCTTGGACAGTAATAATGTCTCTTATCGTGAAATCAATCTTGATGAGCAACCTGAGTATATCGATCAAGTTAAAGAGCTCGGTTTTAGCGCAGCTCCTGTTATCCAAACACCAACTGAAGTCTTTTCAGGTTTCCAACCAGGAAAACTGAAACAATTAGCATAATCTTAGTACATCATCCAGAAGAAACTGCTTCTAGGGCGAACTTAGAGGCCTTTCTTTTGTAATTAGATAAGGGAAATTTTATGGGATTAAAACATCTTGAGGACGTGACTTACTTCCGTCTCAATAACGAAATCAACCGTCCTGTTAATGGACAAATCATGCTTCATAAAGATAAGGAAGCCTTGGATGCCTTCTTTAACGAAAATGTCGTTCCAAACACTATGGTTTTTGATTCAATTACTGATAAAATCAACTACCTCATTGAACACAACTACATCGAAACAGCTTTTATCAAGAAATACCGTCCAGAGTTCTTGGAAGAATTGGCTCAATTTATCAAAGACCAAAACTTCCAATTCAAGTCATTCATGGCAGCTTATAAATTTTACAATCAATATGCCTTAAAGACTAACGACGGTGAATATTATCTTGAAAGTATGGAAGACCGTGTCTTCTTTAACGCCCTTTATTTCGCTGATGGCAATGAATCTGTTGCAATCGATATTGCCAATGAAATCATCCACCAACGCTACCAACCTGCTACTCCTTCCTTCTTGAATGCTGGACGTGCTCGTCGTGGGGAGTTGGTATCTTGTTTCCTAATCCAAGTGACAGATGATATGAACTCTATCGGACGTTCTATCAACTCAGCTCTTCAACTTTCACGTATTGGTGGTGGTGTGGGAATTACCCTCAGCAACCTTCGTGAAGCTGGAGCTCCTATCAAGGGGTATGAAGGAGCTGCTTCAGGTGTCGTTCCTGTTATGAAGCTTTTCGAAGATAGCTTCTCTTACTCAAACCAATTAGGTCAACGTCAAGGTGCCGGTGTTGTTTACCTCAATGTCTTTCACCCAGATATCATCGCCTTCCTTTCAACTAAGAAAGAAAATGCCGATGAAAAAGTTCGTGTCAAAACCCTATCACTTGGTGTTGTAGTACCAGATAAATTCTACGAATTGGCGCGTAAAAATGAAGAAATGTACCTCTTCAGCCCTTACTCTGTCGAAAAAGAGTATGGTGTACCTTTCAACTACATCGACATTACTGAAAAATACGATGAATTGGTCGCAAATCCAAATATTCGCAAGACAAAAATCAAGGCGCGTGATTTGGAAACTGAAATCTCTAAATTGCAACAGGAGTCTGGTTATCCTTATGTAGTCAATATTGATACGGCTAACCGTGCAAATCCTGTTGATGGAAAGATTATCATGAGTAACTTGTGTTCTGAGATTCTTCAAGTCCAAGAACCAAGCTTGATCAACGATGCTCAAGAATTCCTTCAAATGGGAACAGATGTTTCATGTAACCTTGGTTCAACCAACGTGGTCAACATGATGACCTCACCTGACTTTGGTCGTTCTATCCGTGCTATGGTTCGTTCCCTTACTTTCGTTACAGATAGTTCACACATCGTGGCTGTACCTACGATTGACTATGGAAATAGCCAAGCTCATACTTTTGGTCTTGGTGCTATGGGACTTCACAGCTACCTTGCCCAACAATTGATTGAATATGGATCGCCTGAGTCTATTGAGTTTACAAGCATCTACTTTATGCTTATGAACTACTGGACCTTGGTTGAGTCAAACAATATCGCGCGTGAACGTGGTATTACCTTCCATAACTTTGAAAAATCAGACTATGCTAAGGGAAGCTACTTTGATAAGTATATAACTGGCGAGTTTGTTCCAAAATCAGACCGTGTTAAAGAACTCTTCAAAGATGTCTTTATTCCAAGTGCTGCTGACTGGGCTGAACTTCGCGACAAGGTTCAAGCAGATGGTCTTTACCACCAAAACCGCCTTGCTGTAGCGCCAAATGGTTCTATCAGCTATATCAACGACGTTTCTGCTTCTATCCACCCGATTACGCAACGTATCGAAGAACGCCAAGAGAAGAAAATTGGTAAAATCTACTACCCTGCTGCTGGCTTGTCTACAGAAACCATTCCTTACTACACTTCTGCCTACGATATGGATATGCGTAAAGTCATCGATGTTTACGCTGCTGCGACTGAACACGTGGATCAAGGACTTTCACTCACCCTCTTCATGCGTAGTGACATTCCAAAAGGCCTTTACGAATGGAAGAGGGAAAATAAACAAACGACACGTGACTTGTCCATCCTTCGTAACTATGCCTTTAACAAGGGAATCAAGTCTATCTACTACGTCCGTACCTTTACAGATGACGGTGGAGAAGTCGGTGCTAACCAATGTGAAAGCTGTGTAATTTAGTTTCTAGCATAGAAACACTATTTTTCCCTAAGCAGCACTGATAAAATCAAATCTACTAGGTCATAACATAATTTATGTAACATTTTAAAAGTCGGGCTTCCGACTTTTTGTGCGATACTCCTATAGAATTATGGTAAAGTAGAAATAATTGTGAGTTCGCAATACTAAACACAGAAAGAGATTTTAAATGGAAACTTACTACAAAGCCATTAACTGGAATGCCATCGAAGATGTCATCGACAAATCAACTTGGGAAAAACTGACGGAGCAATTCTGGCTCGATACACGTATTCCCTTGTCAAATGACTTGGATGACTGGAGAAAGCTATCTAACAAAGAGAAAGACTTGGTCGGAAAAGTCTTTGGTGGTTTAACCCTTCTGGACACCATGCAATCTGAAACTGGGGTTGAAGCCCTTCGCGCAGACATCCGTACACCACATGAGGAAGCTGTTTTCAATAACATCCAATTTATGGAATCTGTTCACGCTAAATCTTACTCTTCAATCTTTTCTACCTTAAATACTAAGGCTGAGATTGAAGAAATTTTCGAATGGACCAATACCAATCCTTACCTACAAAAGAAGGCTGAGATTGTCAACGAAATCTACCTCAACGGTAGCCCACTTGAAAAGAAAGTTGCCAGCGTCTTCCTCGAAACCTTCCTCTTCTACTCTGGTTTCTTCACTCCCCTCTACTATCTCGGTAACAACAAACTAGCCAACGTTGCAGAAATCATTAAATTGATTATTCGTGACGAGTCTGTTCACGGAACCTACATTGGTTACAAATTCCAACTTGGTTTCAATGAATTACCTGAAGAAGAGCAAGAAAAGCTAAAAGAATGGATGTACGACTTACTCTATACTCTTTATGAAAATGAAGAAGGCTACACAGAGAGCCTCTATGACGGTGTTGGTTGGACGGAAGAAGTCAAAACCTTCCTTCGCTACAATGCTAACAAGGCTCTCATGAACCTGGGACAAGATCCACTCTTCCCAGATTCAGCAGATGATGTGAACCCAATCGTTATGAACGGTATTTCAACAGGGACATCTAACCACGACTTCTTCTCTCAAGTCGGAAATGGTTACCTCCTTGGTGAAGTTGAAGCCATGCAAGATGATGACTACAACTACGGTTTGGACTAATACTCTTCGAAAATCTCTTNNTCGCCTTGCCGTAGATATGCTCACTGACTTCGTCAGTCTTATCTACAACCTCAAAACTGTGTTTTGAGCAACCTACGGCTAGCTTCCTAGTTTGCTCTTTGATTTTCATTGAGTATAATTCTCCACCACTCTTAACTATCAAAAAGTAAACTTGAAACAACAAAATAATAATCTAATAAAATATCGAAGTTTTGAAAACAAACCTCGATATTTTTGTTTTTGTTTTATTTTGTTGTTTTTGTATTTGAATGATGAGCTAGTTTATGGTAAGATAGTAGTAGGAAACGAGGTGATAATATGCTCAAGCAAGAAAAATTAACCAAAATTTTAGAGATAGTAAATAGTAAAGGAACCATAACGGTTAAACAGATTATGGACGAAATAGCCGTTTCAGATATGACTGCAAGACGCTATTTACAGGAATTAGCTGATAAAGATTTACTGATTCGTGTGCATGGTGGAGCTGAAAAACTTCGAACCAACTCCCTTTTGACTAATGAGCGATCAAATATTGAAAAACAAGCCCTCCAAACGGCAGAAAAACAAGAAATAGCCCGTTTTGCAGGCAGTCTAGTAGAAGAAAGAGAAACTATTTTCATTGGACCAGGAACAACATTAGAATTTTTTGCGCGCGAATTGCCTATTGACAATATCCGCGTCGTGACCAACAGTCTACCTGTTTTTCTGATTTTAAGCGAACGAAAATTAACAGATTTGATTTTGATAGGTGGAAATTATCGCGATATTACAGGTGCTTTTGTTGGCACATTGACCCTACAAAATCTCTCTAATCTCCAATTTTCCAAAGCTTTCGTTAGCTGTAATGGTATTCAAAACGGAGCTCTAGCTACTTTTAGCGAGGAAGAGGGAGAGGCTCAACGCATCGCTTTAAATAATTCTAATAAAAAATATTTGCTCGCAGATCATAGTAAGTTCAATAAGTTTGATTTTTATACTTTTTATAATGTATCAAATCTTGATACTATTGTTTCAGATTCTAAACTAAGTGATTCAATCCTTTTTGAGCTATCTAAACTTACTAAAGTCATCAAGCCTTAATAAACTGAAAGATCCTGTGGGAAAAACTCAATTTCAGAAGTAAATCTTCCCACAATAAAACGCATAGTATCAAGGTTTTTCAACACCTGATATTATGCGTTTTTCTACGTTAAAGACTTTTTGCCCAATTGCTTTATCTGCAACCTCAAAGCTATGCATTGAGAAACCTGCGACTCGCTTCCTAGTTTAAAGTTGCTCTTTGATTT
Source organism: Streptococcus sp. 1621 (assembly GCF_013276615.1). NCBI lineage: Bacteria > Bacillati > Bacillota > Bacilli > Lactobacillales > Streptococcaceae > Streptococcus > Streptococcus sp. 1621. The sequence goes on along the minus strand of NZ_VMLJ01000049.1, from coordinate 12,050 downwards.
TCATTGAGTATAAGCAACGTGATTAGATAAGAGTTTTGCAGCGTACTAAATATAAGATTTAACTTTTTTGGAAATTGGTTACGATTGTTGAAACGGCATAAAATCTGAATCAAAGGAGATATTATCCCGTTCTTCAGGACTGATAAAATTTAAAAAGATATTTTTAAATTCTTCCAGCTCATAGTCTGAATGGCAAATCCATTCTTTACCGGTAGAGACATACCATTTCCCAAAATTTTTCAGCTCCTCATTAGTCAAACAAGGTATTTGAAAACATTTATCAAAATTGATAATATAAACTTTTTCATAAATAGATTGGATAAAATCTTTGAACATCTTTTGCCTCACTAGAATTCTATATCTAATTACTCATTCTACTAGTCTATAATCTGACTTTCTGCTACTTTCTTGTACCAGTGAGCTGATTTCTTAGGATAACGTTCTTGAGTTTCAAAGTCTACATAGAAGAGACCGTAACGTTTTTCATAACCGTTTGACCATGAGAAGACGTCCATCAATGACCAGATGAAGTATCCTTTGACGTTTGCACCATCAGCAATCGCATCAGATAAGACCTCTAAGTGTTGTTTGACATAATCAATACGGCCATCATCATAAACAGTATTGTCTACAAACTCATCTTTATAACCAAGTCCATTTTCAGTGATGTAAATCTTCTTATAGTTCGGATAATCTTTCTTCACGCGCATGATTTGGTCATACAAACCTTGAGGGTAGATAATCCAATCCCAATCCGTACGTGGTACATAGTCAGGAGCTACACGACGACCAACACCTTTGATTTGGTATTTAGAGCTTCCTTTCTCACCCTTACCATTATGGATAATTTCAGTTTCTCCATCAAAGGCTTCCATCCAGTCACTCATATAATAGTTGATGCCTAGAAAATCATTCAAGTCTTTCGCAGCTTCTAATGCTGTGAAATCTTCTTCACGAAGATCCAAGCTACCACCATTGACTGATAAGATATGGTTGACGCCTTCCATCGTTTCAGCTGAATAGTGACCTAGATAAGTTGCATCCAAGATAAATTTATTGTGGATGATATCTTCCAACTCAGCTGCACGAACATCTGCTGGATTTTTAGGATCTAAAGGATACTTGGTTGGCAGTGCGTGAACAACACCAATTTCACCTTTATAACCTTTATCTTTATATAGCTTAACTGCACGCGCATGAGAAACCATCATATTGTGGTGCGATTGGAAAACTTTGGCAAGGTCGTACTGAATACCTGGAGGGAATTTTCCAACCAAGTATTGACCATCACCAATTGGCCCAATTTCATTAAAGGTTGTCCAATAGTTTACTTCTGGGAATTCTTCAAAACAGAAGGCAGCGTAGTCTACAAAGTGTTCAATATTTTCACGGTTTAAGAAGTCTCCATTTGAGTGGAGAGCTTCTGGCGTATCAAAGTGATGAAGAGTTACAAAAGGCTCAACATGACGTTTGTGACACTCTGCAAATAGATTATGATAAAATTCAACACCTTTAGCATTTACTTGACCGTAACCAGTCGGGAAAATACGTGACCAGGCAATAGAAATTCGAATACCATTGACACCATACTCTTCTGCTAGCTTGAGGTCAACTGGGTATCGATTGTAAAAATCACTGGCTGGTTCGGCAGTGTACCAGTAGTTATCTTCAAGATACTTATCCCACGCAACTGGTCCTTTACCATCAGTATGTGTAGCACCTTCTGCTTGATAGGCAGCTGTTGCGCCACCGAAAATAAAGTCTTTTGGTAATGTTTTTGTCATTTTTTTCACCTATTTCTTGATTTAAATAAAGTAAAAGTGAGAGGAGAGGAGTCAGTGAGCCATCCTTCTCCATCTCACTTCTTGTACCAAGTCACCGAATTGTAACATGAGGAGGTAAAAACGATAGCTTTTACCGACGAATTAATAAGGCGATTAGGAAATTTGCCATAGCGATTGCCGTAACGATAGGAGACTATTTCATAGTCCCTATCGTTAATCGAATTGTGACATGAGAAGGTAAAAACGATATCTTTTTACCGACGAATTAATAAGGCGATTAGGAAATTCGCCATAGCGATTGCCGTAACGATAGGAGACTATTTCATAGTCCCTATTATTAATCGAATTGTGACATGAGGAGGTAAAAACGATAGCTTTTTACCGACGAATTAACAAGGCGATTAGGAAATTCGCCATAGCGATTGCCGTAACGATAGGAGACTGTTTCACAGTCCCTATCGTTAATCGAATTGAGCTTGTACGAATGCAAGAGCACCTTTTCCATCACGAGTTAATTTGATGTATTGAGCGCCTTCTGTTTTCGCTAGTTTAATACCGAGCTTATCTGTTTCTGCTTTCATGTCTTCAAAGTTTGAAGCAACTTGAGGGGCAAGGATAACAAGATCAAACTCTGGCAACATTTCACGGTGAGCACCATAGCCACCTGCTGCTGCTTTCACAGGAACATTGTATTCTGCAGCTGCCTTATTCAAAGCATTCGCAAGAAGTCCACTTGTCCCTCCACCTGCACAGAGAACGAGGACATTTGTTTCTTCAGTGATTGTATTTTGTGCTGCTTCTACACCAGCTTTTTCAAGAATAGCATCTGCTTTTGCAGTGTTGAAGTTTGCGGCAACTTTTTCTTTCAATTCATCATTAGATTTACCTGAACGCTCTTCTTCAAGAATTTGTTCATCATATACTTTAAGGAATGGATAGTAAATGACTACGTCAACCACGATTAGAAGGGCAGCAAGAATGAATGATAGAACTTGGAAGTTCGTACCAAGAACTAGACCTAGTGGAGCTGGAGTTGTCCATGGTAGATTAGCAGTAAATGAGTTCATTCCAAGTGTTTCAATAAAGAATTTGAAGATCCAAACGTTTGCGATTGGAGCAAAGATAAATGGAATGAAGAAGATTGGGTTCAATACAAGAGGTGCACCAAACAAGATTGGTTCGTTGACACCAAAGAAGGTTGGAACAACAGACGCACGACCGATTGCACGGTTACGTTTCGATTTTGTTAACCACATGAACATGAAAGGAACAACCAGTGTCGCACCAGTACCACCCATGGTAACGATAAACATTTGTGTACCAGAAGTAAGAATCTTGTCAGCGTGCATACCTTGTTGGAGAAGGTTCAAGTTGACTTCGGCATTGGCATAGGTAATAGCTGCGATAGCTGGCTCAACGATAGATGGACCATGGATACCAACAAACCAGAAGAAGGCAAAGGCACCAAAGATAATGGTAATACCAAGATAACCATCAGCAGCAGAGAAGAGTGGAGCAAAGAATTTACCGATTGATTCAGCTACGCTTGCACCAACAAAATGACGTGCTAATAAGTCAAGAGCATAAAGAGAAACAACAGATAGAGTGAATGGAATCACATCTTTAAATACTTGGGAGATATTTGGCGGAACTTCGTCAGGCATTCGAATAGTGACGTTGTTCTTAACACAAACCTTATAGATGGCTACGGTAACAAAGGCAGCAAGGAAGGCTGAAAGCAAACCTTTTGTCCCCAAGAATCCAGTAGCTAGACCATTTTCGATAGGATCAGCTGCCAACATCAACAAACCAACAATTGCTGCTAACAGTGTTGACATATAGTTGATTTGATTGGTTTTCTCCATACTACGGTTTACTGAGTCGGTCAAAGATTTAGCTGTTGTACCAGCTACCAAGAGAGCCAGAATACCCATAGAATAGCTATAAGGTTTCATCAGAAAGGCTACAACTTCATCAGACCATTTAAAGCCCCATGAGTTTGGTACAAAGGCAATCAAGATAAAAATACTTGAGAAGAGAATAACAGGCATACCTGCAATGAAACCATCACGAATAGCACGAAGATAGATATTACGAGATAGTTTCTCAAAGAAAGGCTTTCCTTTCTCGATAAATGCAATTAATTTATTCATTACTTAACTCCTCTCTTGTAGAGTTCAATTAAATGATGCATCAAATCTTTTAACAAGATAGTTGTCATCAAGTGGTCTTGGCCATGCATCATGGTTACACTATAGGCCAAATCCTCGCCAGCTGCTTCCTTAGTCAACAGACTTGTTTGAGCGTGGTGAGCTTCAGCAATGCAAGAACCAGCTTCTTCTACCAGAGTATCCGCTTTTACAAAATCACCAGCTTCAGCAGCCTTCAAGGCTTCCAATAGTTTTGAACGAGCATCGCCAGCATAGGCTACGATTTCAAAACCTAACAATGTTACTTCTTCTCTATTCATGATAGAATTCTCCTTATATAATTTTAAATAATTTTTATGACAATAAACGTTGGATATGTAGAACTAGATAAACTCGTTCACTCTTATACAAATCAAGCCCCGTATGTTGCGTAATCACATCATAAATCTTGGAGCCAATCTCGAAGGCTTTTGGATAGGATCGTTTAATATGATCTTCCATATCCAGAAGTGATTGGTTATCATCTCTAGATCTGTCTAAATAATCCAAGAAATAATTCAAATGAATCATAAAGCGATCATAGAAATGGTTATTCTCTTTGGTTCGTTGAATTGCATAACCCTTTAGCACTTCTTCAACATTGCTGAGAATTTCTTTCCTCTTATCAATCGACTCAACCACTTCCACTTCATTCTCGCCTTCGGCATTGATGAAATGATAAGCAATCCGAATAATTTCATCTTCAGGGAAATGATCTGCTAGCTTCTGACGGTAAAATTCAAATGCTTCATTTGCGATTTGAAAAGCGACAGGATACTTGGCAGAAATATCTGGCAGATTACTATCCTTGTACCTTCCTTGTGCTAGAGCTTGGTAAGAACAGTAAATATGATCTGTCAAGGTCACATAGAGATACTCTTGAATCGGATAATGATATTTTTTAGAAAGCTTATCAATGATTTCATAGGTTACTGTGATAAAATCAAGCGGAACATCTTTGAGAAGAGCCATAAAGTTTTCTCTGGACTCTTCGGTCTTCATCCGAAAAATTTTCTCAACCTGATTTTCAGCAATCAAATCCCCCTTCTTCTTTCCAAATGCAATCCCCTTACCAATCACAATCACTTCTTCTCCCTTATCATTTCTGACAAGCGAGACATTGTGATTCATTGGATTTAGAATTCGATACATGTCAACCTCCTTTTATATTTTAAAGGTATATGAGTATAAAAAATGACCACAAATGAACTAGAAAATCAGCCGATTTCTAATTCACCTGTGATCATGCCTAATATTACTTAGTAACACTCACCTTGTATTAACTTGTGATTTAAGTATAGCACAAGTAAGTTATTTTGTAAACCTTTACATACAACTTTTTTTAAAAATTTTTAGATTCATGTTCCTAAACTAGGAGGACTTTCTTACACGCGTTCTTTCCATGAAGTCGCTGTTGTTTGAAGAACTTTATTGAGTTCGTCAATATTTTCAAAACCAGTTGTGCGAAGCCATTCGCGAGCTGCTGCTTCACCATCTTTGATGTAAGCTTCAACTGATCCTGCCCATGTAGCACGGCCACAAAGAACACCATTGAAGTTTGCACCTGATTCATGAGCAAATACAAGAGTATCTTGGAAGAGTTTAGCTGATACACCAGCACTTAAGTAGATATATGGCAAGTTAGTTGCTTCATCTTGAGCTTTGAAGAAGGCTGCTGCTTCTTCACGTGTATAAACTACTTCACCTTCAGCGAAGCCTTCAACATATTTAATGTTAACAGGAACTTCTACTTTCAAGACATCAATGTTAAAGCGTGGGTCTGAGAAGACTTTCATAGCACCGATAACTTTGTGTGGTTTTACTTTCGCGTATTCTACAGAACCAGCGTCAGCAATTTTTTCATCGTAAGCAAGGATTTCAAGGAAGAATGGGATATCTTCAGCCACACACTCAGAACCGATGCGTTCGATGTAGGCTTGTTTTTCTTGATTGAGTTCGTCTGAGCTATCTACGTCATAGTAAAGCAAGAATTTAACTGCATCTGCACCTTCTTCTTTAATACGTTTTGCAGACCAAACATCCAAGCAATCTGGCAAACGTTTTGTACTTGTTGTGTCATAACCTGTTTTTTCATAAGCAAGGAGAAGACCAGCTTTTTCATCAAGAGCTTTAGTTGCTGGAAGTCCATACTCAGGGTCAAGAAGCATAGATGAAGCGTATTTAGTCAATTCATCTGCTACCAAGACTTTCAGTTCTTCCATTTGAGCCACTGTTGGTTCTTCTGTTTGGTGTTGAGCCATGAGGCGTTTCAAAGCACCACGTTGGTCAAATGCAAGAGCTGAGATGATTCCATTTTCATCAGAAAGTTTTTCTAAGCGTGCACGTTTTTGTTCTGTTAAAGCCATTTTATACCTCTTTTACTATTAATTGATCATATAGATCTTGATAGTTGGCCATGTTGACATGACCAGTCATTTTTTCTTGATCATTGAGCATACCAAGGACATTTGCCTTGATGAGTAATGCTGCATCCGATTCTTTATGAAGAAGTCCTGAAGAAATCCCTGCCACAGTAGAGTCTCCAGAGCCAACAGGGTTGACTACCTGAATTCTAGGAATATCTACCTTGTAGAAAGTGTCACCATGTTTGACAAAAGCACCATTGGCACCAAGTGAAACGATAATCCATTCAATACCTGCAAACAAAGGTTCTTGAAGTACTTCTTTTAATTCATCCAAATCCTCAGAAACTTCTCTTCCAAGAAGCTGAGACAATTCCTCATTATTTGGTTTGATGACTGTCGGTTTATGTGGTGATTCAAGAACCGCCTGAAGTGCTGCACCAGAGCAGTCCAAAACAACAGGCTTGCCAGCTTGATTAGCAAGTTCTACCAAGCTCGCATAGTAATCAACTGGAAGGCCAGCCGGCAGACTACCTGAGATGGCTACTACTTCAACTGACTCTAGGAGATTTTTGAAATGTTCCAAAAAGTCTTGACCTTCCTGTTCCAATACTTCAGGACCTTTTTCAAGAACTTCTGTTTGGTTGTCTCCGTGGAGAATAGCGATACAGTTCCGAGTTTCTCCCTGAATTGAGAAGAAATCTTTCTTTACTTGATCATCGATATGTTCAACCAAAAACTCACCAAGTTTGCCACCAACTAAACCAGTAGCAAGAACTGAATCGCCAAATTCTGAAAGTACTCTAGTAACGTTTAGTCCCTTACCACCAGCAGTTTTGGTTACATCCACCACACGATTGACAGTATCAATCTTCAACTCATCCAAAGGATAGGAAATATCGATGGATGGGTTCATTGTGACTGTTAAAATCATAGGTCACCTCTTAGTCGTGGTATTCTCCGCGATCCCATTTTTCAAGGAATTCAGTGAAGAAGTTTGCATCTGTTTGTTGAGCATTGTGACTTTCAAGGTGTTCAATTTTCGCAATCAATTTTTTGTTTTCTTCAGATGGTTTGTATTCAGCATGGATGAAAGCTTCGATGATATCGCACATGAGCAATTCACCAGTAATCTTACCACCAAAACCGATAACGTTGGCGTTCAATTGTTCTTTAGCATAAAGGGCTGTTGTCATATCACGAACCAAGGCAGAACGGACACCTGGAACTTTATTTACAGCGTTGTTGATACCAACACCAGTACCACAGATACATACCCCAAGATCAGCTTGACCGCTAGTTACAGCTTCCCCTACTTTTTTACCAAAGATTGGGTAGTGAGTACGTGTATGGTCATATGTACCAAAGTCAATAACTTCATATCCTTTTGATTTCAAAAATTCTGAAACCGCCATTTTTTCATCTGTTACGATGTGATCACATCCAATTGCAATTCTCATTTTTAACTTACCTTTCTTACTGTAATCTAATTAGCACATTTTGTTCAACATGTCAACACGAATCTGGTGACGTCCACCATCGTATTTACCGTTAACAAATCCTTTAGCGATGTTTTTAGCCAATTCATCACCAACAAGTTGTGCACCCATAGTGATCATACGTGAGTTGTTGTGGCCACGAGTCATATAAGCTGAACGTTCGTCAGATACTTCTGCAGCAACCATTCCTTTGATCTTAGTTGCAACCATAAATGGACCAGCACCGTAAGCATCAATCACGATACCAAGGTTTTGTTCTTCTTTGTTTACTTCTGCAGCAACAGCGAGAGTCACATCAACAAAGTCTTGACCTTCAGCTGTAACATCCACAACGTGGAAATTTTCTTTTTCTAAGAAGTCTTTCACAACTTCTTTCAATCTCAAACCTGCAGCATCTGCACCGATAACAATAGACATATTGTATACTCCTTTTTATTTTTTCTATGCTGGATTCCAGCAGTGTATTGGCTGTCTTTAAAAAACAGTCAATTAGTCCTCACAAACATAATATACTACTATTGTTTGAAAAAGTCAACAGTTTGTGTTTGTTTTTGTTATTTATTTTTTACTTTTTTATAAAACTTCTATCTCAAACCCTATTTCTTCAACCTGATTGGCTTCTAAGAGACGAACATTCTTCTTATCTTCTAAATGATCTCCTTCTTCAAGGGATGTTGACAAGCCAGACCATGGTTCAAAGGCAATGAAAGGACCTTTATTCAAAGTTGACCAGATGATGAGATTTGGAAACTCTGCAAAGTTCACTTTCAATCCCTTATCATGTTTACGAGAACGAAGGGCAATTGTTCTAGATTGCAATTCATCTAAGGTGACTGCATCTGTACTGAAAAGATTATAGCTAAGGTCTAATTCTTTTTGATTCTCTAACCATGGACTTCTATCTTGAAAATCAAGCAGACCCGTGTCTGGGAAAGGACGTGGAACAGAGCAAGTCTCTTCTTTCTCAAACTCTAAATAGTAATCTTCATAGACTTCATCATCCAGTAGAGGACAATTAAATCCTGGATGTCCACCAATAAAGTAAGGCATGACCTTGCTAGTTTCTTTATTAAATATTTTGTATTGAGTCCGTACTGTCTTGTCAGTAAGGCTATAAGTAATCTCTAGGCGGAAATGATAAGGGTAGTTCTGATAGCTATTTTCATCGTCTTCAATTGCAAAAGTTACACTCTTATCTGTCTGTTCAACTAATTCAAATTCTTTCTTACGAACCAAACCATGACGAGGAATGTTTCCTTTTCTTTCTTGCCCCTTCTCATCTATATAGAGGGCTGTATCCTCTCTCAAAGAACCACAAATGGGGAAGAGAACAGGAGCTTGTCCACTCCAATAAGTGGGATCCCCTTGCCACAAATACTCAACTCCCTCAGCATCTTTTATAGAAGAAAGAGCCCCACCAAAACTGTTAAATTCAACTCTTAATTGTTCTGATTTTAATTCAATTACCATTATTTTCTCCGATTTCTTGATAGTTTATAAAAAACTAGGCTGTCACTCCTAATGGTATGACAACCTAGTTTCAACAATTTACACTCTTCGAAAATCCAATTCAAACTTCGTCAGCGTCGCCTTGCCGTACTTTAGTACAGCCTGTAGCTAGCTTCCTAGTTTGCTCTTTGATTTTCATTGAGCTTACATTTTATAGGAGCGCATTATTTTGCTTTTGCTGCGTACTCTTCGTTACGTTTGATCATTTGTTTTCTGTACCATGCAAAGATACCGATATAGAATACAAGGAAGACTACAGCACCAAGGATTGCTTTGATATCACCAGTTGTAGTGTTACCAATTGTCCAACCAAGAAGTTTTTCGATTGGTCCTTCAAGAGTAGAGTGAGTAATCAATTGAGTTTCACTCACACCTGCTGGAAAGGCACCTACACCTTTAGCAAGTTCTGTTGCAAATGGTGCGATAAGTGTACCTGAAAGAAGGAAGAGTGGCAACAAGAGTGTTCCAAAGATAATCATACGGAGCAATTTACCACGTGTTACAACCAAGAGAGCTGGAGTAACACCCATAGCGATGATACCTGCAAGTGGCAAGATACCATTTCCGACTTTTGAAAGAAGCACCGCTTCAATCAACATAATTGGTGCAAGTACGTTGGCACAAGCCCAGATTTCAGCACGACCAGCGATGAATGGCCAGTCAAGACCGATGTTGAATTTACGTCCTTGAAGACGTTTAGTAGCAACGTTTGTAATACCTTGTGAAAGTGGTTCTACGGCTGCGATGAACCATGAACCGATAAGTGAGAAGAGTTCCAAAGATACACCGGCAGTCAAACCAAGAGACAACCATCCTCTGATAACAAGACGCCATTTATCTGCATCTTCAACTCCTGCAATTGGATGTGGAGTTCCCATAATACCGATAACGATACCAAGGATGAAACCGATAAAGAATTTAGAACCCCAGAAACCGATTTTCTTGTTCAATTTTGCGGCGTCAAAGTCGTATTTATCAAGACCTGGGAAGAATTTTTCAAAAATCTTATCCAAAACCATGATAACTGGGTTCATCATGTAGTTCATGTGAGTTGATGTCATTGGTGATGAACTTGGAGCGTTAAGAAGGTCATCAAATGTAGGTTTCATCAAGTCAGAGTTGATAATTTTCAACACACCAACAAGGACGATAGCTGCTGTAGCAATAAAGAGTGAAACCCCTTGACTCACACCGTTGTTATCTGCATACCATTTAATCAAAAGACCTGTGATAGACAAGTGCCAGATATCAAAGATATCGACATCAAGTGTATCAGTTTTCTTCATAGCTAGCATCACTATGTTGACAATCAACATGATGAGCAAGAAGTAAAGTGTCCAAGCAGAACCCCAAGTGATTGTAGCAAGTGGTGCCCAACCAACGTCAGTAATACTCAATTGGATACCAGTATTTTCAACGAATTTTGCTAGTGATGCTGAGAAAGCAGTGTTTAGCATACCGATGATGGCACCGATACCTGTAAGAGCGATGGCAAGTTTGATACCACCTTCAAGCGCTTTGGAGAATTTCACTCCAAACAGTAAAGCCAATACTGTCAAAATGATTAACATGATGACAGGTCCACCCATATCTAAGATGGGATTGAAAACCTTTCCGATTAGGTCAAAGATTGCATCCATAACAGTTCCTCCCTTTTTTATGTTATATGAATGTTAACAAATTGATAATTAGCTTAACCCGTGTTCTTTGATAGCTGCTTCAATATTATCAAATACTGGAGCACTCATAGTTGGGATACGGAATAAGATTGGTCCAGCTTCGATAACTGGAATACCTGGGTCAAAACCAAGGTCTGTCGCAGCAATTGGTGTGAAGATGTCATAACCTTTAATAAGGTCTTCGTTAACATCTTTGACCATAACTGCATCACAGTGCACATCGTAACCACGGTTTGAAAGTTCTTCTTCAAGAGCACTTTTAATTTGGTGGCTTGAGTTAACACCTGCACCGCAGGCAGCAAGAATTTTAATCATATGGATCTCCTCCGATTTAATATTTTTAATAGACAAGATTAAGCGATTGCTTCAGCTATATAAGCATAGAGGGCTTCTGGTTCAAAAATTTTTGATAGGTCTTCAAGATGACCATTTCCAGTAAAGAAGTCCATCAACTGAGCAAGAATGTTCGTTTGACTTGAACTTGAGTTATTGATGATAAAGAAGAGCAAGGATACTTCTACTTCCTTATCTGGCGCAATCATATTATGGAAAGTCACCGGTTTCTCTAATCGAACGACCACAACTTTTTCAGCTAGATTATGAACAATATCTGTGTGAGGAATAGCCACATTCGGCAAATCCTTACCCAAAAATTCCATATCTAAGCCTGTTGGAAATGACTTTTCACGCGTGATCAAGGCTTCACGATAGGTCGGAGTTACGATTTCTCGTTCTTCCAATAAAGTTGCAACCTGATCAAAGAGATGTTCTTGATTATCCGCTTCTAAGCAAAACACAAGGTTTTTGTCAAAGAAATAATCTAATCCCATAAGGTTTTCCCTTCTTTCCATTAACTTTATGCCATAAGTATAACACTATATGAAATCGTTGTCAATAGTTTTCTGTTGATTTTTGTCTCTTTTTTTATATTTTTGTTGTGTTTATAGTTTGTTATATAAAAATAAACACACAAACAAATACTCCAAGCATTTTTTCTGTTCTAATACTAGAGCAAACTAGGAAGCTA
>NZ_VMLJ01000048.1:0-9188 GCF_013276615.1 Streptococcus sp. 1621 | reverse complement strand
CTGTTGCTGCTATCTTCACTTTCGCTTTATTTACTTTCGTAATTTCTGCTTGGATGTCTTGTGCTGTTGCATTTTGATTGTCTAACACTGTTTGCGCTGCTTCTGATGCTTCTTTTGCTTTTTGTTTTGCATCATTGTACGCTGATACTGACTCTGGTGTCTTACCTGTTGTATCTACAGCCTTATTACGCTCTGTATCTAATCCATTCTTAACTTCTCTTAATCCTGAATTGTCAACTGCCGTTACTTCATAAGGTACTCTAATTATCTCAGTACTTCTATCTGCATAGGTTACCACAACTTCAAGATTATAAATTCCTACAGTTGTTGGATATTTTGTTCCTTCTTTTAGTGCAGCTGATTGTTTATTAACTACATCTACCGCTGCAAGTAATTCTTCGTTTGTCGTTGATTCTCCAGGTTTTTTCGTGATTTTCGTCACTTCAAGGTCATGTGTAGGAATTGAGATAGACGTTGGTGTCTCTTGACTCTTAAGTTCTCCTTCTCCTTTAGTAGCTATTGCTGTTACTTGACGACTTCCGTCAACAGAGTTAGAGTTTAGGACTAAGTAATCTCCTTCTCTTGTTATTCCAGAGTTAGATGGTAGCGCCCAATTATTTTCTGAAGTAAGAGTATATTCTTCAATTCTATTTCCTTTTGGAATTGTTAACCTTACTTTATCCGCATCTGTCGGTAACTTAATGCGAGTTGTTCCGTTGTCCTTATTCTCATAAGTTAACTCTACAGGTTTTGGATTTGTTACTATAATTGTTACATCATACTCACCAGGTCTACTTGTATCCGATTGTTCTTTTTCTGTTACTTGAACTTTGTATATCTTTTTACCTACTGTATCGATAACCGGAGTTTGTTCCCATGTTGCCTCAAAATCACTTGGGAATTCTTTTTCTATATTTTTCTCAGTGTACTTAATACCTTTTTTGGCATCTTGTTTTAAAGTTTTTAATTCTGCACTTCCTTTTGGTTGCGTGATTGTTCTACCTTCGAAGTTTCTATGTTTTGCTACATAGATATTTTCTTTATCACTAACAGCATCAAAGACTGTCTGTGTTACTGACAATGGAACTGATGATGATCCTATAACTGATGTGTTATCAGTCTGGCGAAGATAACGATTTGCCGGTAAGTTATAGCTCCATTTTCCATTAACTGGTGTCACATCTTGACTTCCTCTTTCACCACGACCATCTTGGAAATGAATAGTTACCTTCGTTGCACTTAGAAGTGCTGTTCCACTAATTACACGATCTGTATCACTTAATTTGGCATCTACTCCTTGTCCTTCAGTTGAATTAAATGTAGGCTTCGTTGGTTTCGCCACTAATGAATGAGAAATATCAATAGTAGAACCATCCGGGAAGTTAGCGACAACTGTTCTATCTTTATTGTTGTCTCTTCCTGCTGTGTATGTCACATTTTCAGGAAGGTTAACATTTCCTTGATTTGCCACTCGAACTTTATTTGCAAAACGTGTTTTTGCTTCTTGTTTGAAATTATCACCTTCAAGATCATCATTACCAAAAATCGCTTTTTCTGCTTCTGTTGGATATTTTAGCGAATCTCTGTAGAAGTCTGCCATAGTTTTAACAACAATGTTCTTCTCAATAACATTAGACTCTTCACCTGCAGCATCAATTGTAGATAATACAAGTGTATAATTTCCAGCTGGTATTCTGTTGTTCACAGCAGATACTGATGTACCTGGCCTATTAGCAGACATATCTCTATCTCTAAATACACGAACTCGTAATTTTCCTACGTTTGAAGCAGCATAACCTACTGTTAAACCATTATCATCCTCAACGTCGCTTCCCTCAAAATATCCTTTAAGTTCATCAACAGTTGGTGCGGCAAATACATGATTATCCTTAAGTTTAGGTGTATCCGTTCCAACTTCTTTAGTTAGTTCGACTGTCGGTCTTGTATTTGTAGGAGTTTCTGAAAGAATCCAATTTAATTCAGCCTGACGATTGACATCAATTGGTTGATTAATCGCTCCTCCATTATATAAGTGTGCTCTGAATTTTACAGCCCCTCGCTCTGAACCGATTGTAAACGGTGAATTATATACACTATTATCTTTAACTTTTAGTGTAACTTTAGTCATAGCTTGATTATCTGGATCTACTTCTGCTGTTAATTCAAGTTTATTAGTCGTAGCTGTGTCTGTTGCTAAAGTCCAATTATCTCCCACTTTCTTCAAGCCGATGTCTACTCCACTATTGCTTACTGAACCTCCTATGCGGATATATCCACCAGTTGCATCATGTGGTATGTGTACAGTTATAGTACGACCAGCTTGAAGTGGAGTATCTACAGTAGCTCTACCCATTAGAACACCAACTCTAGTTGGTTCTGAATCTACACCATTTTTAACTTGTACAACACTAATTTTTCTATCACTGTATTTCGCATTAAATCTAGAGGCTGTTTGTGTAAGTAATTCAGTTGATGTTAATGTGTAATTCCAGCTACCATCTCTAGAAACATTAATTTCTTTCTCGTTACCATCTTGTAAAGTTAATTTTACTTTTTCGGCTCCTGCCATAGCTTGACCTGAAATAGTACGAGCAGTTGATAGAAGTCCAGAAACTGAAGAACGAGTTTCTAAATTATCAACACTCGGAGCTAGTGGACGTGAAATTACCGTTACATCAACTTCTTCTGTTGAATTGTCTTGATAAGTTAATGTAGTTTTAACCACCTTTTTAGTTCCAGCCGCAACAGCGGTTTGTTGTTCCTTAGCAACAACTGTTCGTTTATTATTAGCTTCCACACCTGCAGATAATTGTTCATTAGTTGGTGTTCCGTTAGCTGAAATAACAACATTCGTCGCTTTAGGAGCTACATGCTCTGGTATAGAGATTGTCTTCGTACGCTGTTGTGATTTCTCCTCTCCTGTTCCTCTAGTAGCGGATGTTGTAATAGGAGTGTCTCTATTTACTTTTCTATAATCAAATGTAACCTTACCATCCCTGAAGCTTACTCCATCTGGTAAGTTTCCTGCTGTCCAAGTATTACCTTGGCGCTTAGATACAGTTACTGTCGACATTACATTATTTTTATTTTTATAGCTTAATGTAACTTCTTCAGCGTTTGTTGGTAATGCAACTTCTACATCTCCGTTTTGATGTATAATAGCATCAGCTATTTCACTAGGTTGTTCAAACTTCGCTTTACTTTTTTCATTAGCAGTTGTTTTACTATCGTTTGATGCAATAACCGAAACAGTAGTACCATCCTCTACAGCACCTTTTGGAATAGAAATTTTTCGTGCATCAGAATAAGTATTTATTCCATTATGAGATGTCCATGTTCTACCGTTTTTCGTGTATTCTAATGTTGTTGACGTAGTTTGCCCTGTCGGTGTATAAGTTAAACTCATACGAGTCGCATCTTCCGGAACATGGATATCCACAGCCCCATCTGCTTGAGCAACATTTGTTAGACCATCTAATCTACTTAGAGCTTTTATTGTTGTTGAAGCACTGTAATCTGATGTTTTCGTTTTTTGTTTAACAGTCACTTCAGAACCTGCTAGTGCTGTATCTCGTTGAAGTTGAATTTCACCTAGACCATCAGTCTCATTTGTAATCGATACTGTAGCATCAGCATTCGCATTATCTTTATCCCAGTTTCCATTGTTTTTCGTAAATCCTACTGTTTTAGTAGCTCCATTTGCATTAACATAGGTAAGCGTCACTTTTGTAGCTCCATCTTGCCCTACTTTCGCTTTCACTACTAAATCTTCTGGACTTTGAGAGATACTTGGTTTCGATGGTGCCTGCGTCGTACTGTTTACACTCGTGCTATATCCCGAGTCTACATTATCAGGTGTGTATATCGTTTTTGCACGAATATTGTCAGAAAGTGGTAATGTACCATTTACCGTTACCGTAACATTATTTTTGACAGTTGTATAAGATTCATTATCACCTTTCGGTACATTTACTGAACCAATCTCAGTATCGCCATTGTATAATTTAACTGTTGTTCCTGGTGTAACGTTATTAACTGTTACTGTTTGATTTGTCTTATTCGCTTTTCCAGCTAGTGAGGCAACATCAACAGATGGTACTTTAGGTTTAGACACAAACGTAATCACATGGTCTTCAGAACGATTATCTCGAAAATCCTGGGTATTTTGAGAGTTTGGATAGAAAACTCGAATTGTATCCGTACGTTTTCCTAGATAATCTGCAGTTTGGCTACGTGTATCTCCTCCATATTCAGAATATCCATTCTCTCTGTTTGATTGCCAATAATATTTAACATTAGTGTTAAAGTTAGAAGTTAAATACTTCCCTGTTGCACTAGTAGAAGCTGAGAAGTTAGTTCCTACTGTTGTTTCATAAATACCGTTACCATTCACAGTTGCGTGATAGACTGGCGTATTGATTGTTACATTTTTAACTTCATCTCTAGGTTGACCGTTCTCATCTGTTACATGGTAGGTAACTTTTACTACTCCTGTTTTATCCAGACCTTCAACTGCTGTATTTGGTCGGCTTTCCCAAGCTACATCCGCTGCTGGCTTAGTAACATTTTGAGTACCATTTTTGAATTGAACATACGTTTCAGGATTGTTTCCCTCTTGCAACGCTTTATCTTTAACTTGTGGAAACTTAGTTTGCTTAGCTTCTACTTTTGGAAGAACCTCATAACGCAAGTAGTAAGTAGCTGTATTATTTGATGCATCTTTTACGGTAATTTGAGCTGTATGTTGTCCTACCTCTTGCGTATCTGCAACATTCCCACTAAATGTTGAATCACTATATTTACTATTTTCTTTGGCGTTTGTTTGACTTTGGAACTGATCTCCAAAATTCTGTTTAGTAATTCCAGCAGGGGTATCTGTTATATCCAACTCCTTGACACTACCTATATTATCCCAAACCTTAAGTTTCGGTGCAAATGCACTTCCTTGGACAACTTTGTATATTGGAGTTGTAGCAGTATTTTCAGTAGTCGGAAGAACATGATCACCTAAACTCACCTTCGGTGCCGTTTCATCTCCTTTTACGAATACCCTATTATTATCTGATTCTAGACTTTGTCCTTCTTCATATTGACTAGCTCCAACTGGATAGTTCTTTGCAGTCCTCCCGTATGGAATATGGATTGTCCCTGTTCCATCTGGATTATTCGAAATAGTTATATAGTCATAGTTTTGTGATTCTTTGACCCATGAATTTCCTACTTTAGTGAATGTTTCATTAGCACCAAAGACTCCCGGAGGGAAAAAAGTAATCTTCGCCTTATTAGCCCCACCTTGTCCAACTTTGGCAGTAACCTCTAAAGTATCTGGATCTTGACTTACTTCCGGCTTTATTTGGTGTTTTGTTATTGGGTCAGTTGCTTGTATACTATCGGTACTCAAGGTAGAAACTAAGTTTTCATCTATTTTTCCTGTTTTTTCATCTGTCAATGCAGTTATAAGTCGAAGTGGTTGAGTTCCTAATTTATCCACCCTAAATTTATCAGGTGTGAATACGGCTCTTTTATCTCCATCTCTTGGATTTGTTTCAGCGATAATTTCATAACCTTGTGCTTTAGAAGGATAATCATTACTATTGTTTCCACCTCTAACCAAAAAGACTCTCCATTTTTTACCATCTTGCACCTTACCATTACTAACACTCACACCTTTTGCATTTATAATGATAGGCGACTGGGTTGTTTTTAGATTCTCTTGAGCTTTCCCTTTCAAGTTTTCTGATGTTGTTTCAAAAGATGGGGCTGCTGGCGGATAGTTAATAACCGTGGTAAATGTTTTCGTTACACCACTATTAGAAGTTGCTTCAAATATAAGTCTATAAGAACCCTGAATATTTCCTGCCGGCACACGTACATTTATCCCTTTTCTTGTGGTACTAGATGCATTAGACGGTTGATTTTTAGTGAATCCAGGTAAGTTGTCTGGATTTTTCACGTCTACATTTTTAATTCCATCTGGAGACTCAGCTATAAAGGCGTGGAGTAACTCCGCATCTCTTGGGTTGTCTTTTACTAAACGTTCTCCTATTGGTTTTCTATCGATTCTATCACTGCCACTAAAGAAACCAGTAGTCCCTAGCCTTAGTCCATCTACTTTTTTATCAGAAGAAGGATCAGAATAAACTCCTTCAGTCATCCTATTTTGGCGATTTAACCAACTTCCTCCCACTTTTTGTTTCACATAGTAAGTCCCAGCTTGAAGATTGACTCTTGAAAACGTAACTTGATTTCCTTGACCGTTAGCTGCAACTGTACCTATAAGTGAATCAGCTTGATTATTTACACCTTTTCTATATAAGCTCACTACGCTATTTGGTTCGATATTTCTCACTGTAACATCATGTGTTTGCCCTAGTTTTGTTTCTATATCTGTTGTTATTTCAGGTTTTTTAGGTTTTGTTACAAAATGGATTTCTCCTTCATTAGAGGAACCATCATTATACGAAACTTTATACTTATAAGTGTGAACCCCTGCTCTAGATATAGCATCTAAAGTTACTTGTTCTTTAGTAAGTTCACTATCTCCTTTATACCATCTGATGGTTTGTCCATTATTCAATGCATCATTTTTAGCAGTCTCTTTATCTATCTTTTGATCACCTTCGTTATAATAGTCTCCATAAGACTGAGCATCTATATCGAAAGCATTGTCAGTACCTGCGTTACCACCGTTCGTTAAAACTCCTTTAACGTTTGGATCTAACGGCTTATCTTCATATCTTTCATAAGCATAAGCAGCGCTACCATTTTTCTCTTTAACTTTTATTCCTTCTCCTAGGTATCTAGACGTATAATATGCCGTATTTTGTTCAACTTCATAATAGCCATTACCTTGAAGACGATATATGTTTTTATCAGCAAATCCCTTCTCACTATCTGTTCTAACGTGCACTATACTTCCTAAATAAGTTTTTTCTCCATTTTTAATACCTTTTAATACAGATAAATAATCTAATTTATTTAAATCGTTATTACCTTGCGTTTTGAAAGTAATTGTATAACTCGTATTCCCTGCTATTCTACCGTAATAAGTTACTCCTCTAGAATCTTTAATTCTCTGTAGTTTCTGATTTCCTAACTCTCTTTCTGCTCTTGATTGTAATTCTGAGTTAGCTGGTACAGTTTCGCTATCCCCTCTACTGTGGAATGCATCTGGTTGTGTATTTCGGATTGCTAATCCGCTTCTATAAAACTCATCTACATTTCCTACTAAATAGTAATTAGGGCTTCCTGGAGTTCCTACTCCAGCAGCATTCGTATTCTCGGGAGTTCCCTTCACTACACTGTTTGCTCCAGCCGCACTCAATGATCCAGTAACCATATCTTGATTATTACCTCTACCCTGGGTTGAATTCGAAGTTGTTCCAGCGTTATCGGTTTTAGTTACTGTTACTGTATCTTGTTTAATATTTTGGCCGTTAGGCACCGTAAACATGAAGCTAATACCATCTAAATCATTTCTTCCAGGGTTAATCTCAATATTCCATCTAAAACCTTCTGTTGTTGGGGTTACTGTTTCTTTCAAATATCCTTGTAGTCTACTAATTCTATCTGGATTTCCAGAACCTCTGACAGCACGCTCATTAAAAAACGCATAAGTGTATCGGCTATATGGACTAGCGGGGTCTTGTCCTCTATCAAAGTAGTACCTATTTTTATTATTATATATTCCAACACTATCAACTGAGCGAGGTGTCCTGTTCGAACGCGGTTGGATGGTTGTTGGTTCTGTATCTGAAGATTGCTCATGTTCGATGTCATCTTCATCATCATCAAGTGAATAACCAGACTCATTCCTCTTAGAAACCCGTGGTTCAAGGGGATTTGAAACAACCGCTCCATTAGCCTCTTTTTCAGCAAGAACTCCTTCGATAAGTTCACGTGATTTTTTCAGATCTGCTAAGGCCGCATCAAAATCTGATTGACTGATAGTGTCTCCTTTAGAGAAGGCTTCATTGAACTTATCAACGGCTGCCTTGGCTGCTTGGATTTTATCTTCCGACGCATTGTTAGCTCGGAGTTGATTAGTGATAAACTCTAACTCTTTTTTTAGGTCATAAACACCATTTTTACCTTCTGTGTTGGTGTAGGTTGGGAGTGCCTGTGGAGTAGCTTGAGAGCTAGAGCTAGCTCCAGGAGTAGTTGCGTTCCCTCCAGCAGATGAAGCGTCTTGGGTTGCAGCTGGTGCTGTCGCGCTCAAGCCTCCTCCTCTACGACGCTTCCCTCCGGTTGGTTGCTCGGTCACAGCTCCGTCTGGAGTAGCGAGTCCGGTAGAAGTTATACCTGTAGATGTGAGGTCTGTAGATGCTAGACCTGCTTTTTCCAAGATTGTTGGATTTTCTAGGGCAGGCGTCAAGGCTTGGTTGACACGGCTGATTAGGGCTTCCATAGCCCTTGTTTGCTCGTCAACTTGCGCTTGTGTCGCTTTAGGGTCGCTCAAAACTGCATTAGCTGCTGCTAGACCCGCTTCCACTTCATCGTGGAGAGCCTTCATAGAGTCTAGGGTTAGGTTTGCCAACAAAGCTTGCAGATTCCCTTGAGTCGATTTGGCTGCCTCTGTATTAGCAACAGCAGCTGGCTGTTCTTGCTCTTTTTCTCCCTCTGCTTGAGGCTTCTCTTGAGCAGACTCTGGCTGGCTAGAGTTAGAGTCTACCTCAGCAGGCTTAGACACAGCTTTCCCTTGTTCAGCTTCTTCAGCCGGCGCCTCTTGTGCTTTTAGCTCATCAGCTGGTTTAAGTTCAGCTGGCTGGTCAGTCAGAGCTTGCTTGGAGTCTTCCTCATCCGAGGTTCCTGGAACCCCATCTGCATTGCCATCAGAACCTGCCGTAACGACATCACTTGCCGTAACTGGAGTAATTGTCTCACTCGCTGCCACAGCTCCGTTGGCAAAAAACATCAGAGCCGCTACCGCAACACTGGCAGCACCAAAGTGGTACTTACGAATGGAATAACGGAAGACCTTTTCCCCGTTATCATCACGATATGATTTTTTCATGATTGAATTACCTCTCGTTTTTTCCTTTCTGGAGGTACTAAAAAATACCCCCCCCTTAAATATTTTAGTATTTAAGGAAAGGATATGTTTTTTTCTTTTTGTTCCCAGGCTTGTCAAAAGACAAGTTTTGAGACAGTATTATTATATACTATTTTCGCAAATTTGAACAGCAAAA
>NZ_VMLJ01000047.1:1540-13632 GCF_013276615.1 Streptococcus sp. 1621 | reverse complement strand
CGGCAAGGCGACGTTGACGTGGTTTGAAGAGATTTTCGAAGAGTATAAATTTGAAAAAGGTGAGGGACAATGTCCTTGCCTTTTATGTTTTTTAGTTGCTTCCTTTGTGAAAAGAGTTATAATAGACTGTAGAATAAAAGGAGGAATCTATGAACGCGATTCAAAAATCATTTACTGATAAACTATTTGCCAATTATGAAGCAAATGTAAAATACCAAGCGATTGAAAATGCTGCTAGCCACAACGGAATTTTTGCAGCTCTGGAACGTCGCCAAAGCCATGTAGATAACACACCTGTTTTCTCATTGGATTTGACTAAGGACAAGGTAACTAACCAGAAAGCGTCTGGTCGTTGCTGGATGTTTGCAGCTCTTAATACCTTCCGCCACAAACTCATTTCACAATATAAATTGGAAAATTTTGAGTTGTCACAGGCTCATACATTCTTCTGGGACAAGTATGAGAAATCCAACTGGTTTTTGGAGCAAGTGATTGCGACTGCAGACCAAGACTTGACGAGCCGTAAGGTTAAATTCCTACTTCAAACACCTCAACAAGATGGTGGTCAATGGGATATGGTCGTTTCCCTCTTTGAGAAATATGGTGTAGTGCCTAAGTCAGTTTATCCTGAGTCTGTTTCATCTAGTAGCAGTCGTGAGCTAAATGCTATCCTTAATAAATTGCTTCGTCAAGATGCTCAAATCTTGCGTGATTTGCTTGTTTCTGGTGCAGATCAAGCGACTGTTCAAGCTAAGAAAGAAGACCTCTTGCAAGAAATCTTTAATTTCCTTGCTATGTCATTGGGTCTTCCGCCACGTAAATTTGACTTTGCTTATCGTGATAAGGATAATAACTACCAAAGCGAAAAGAGCATTACTCCACAAGAATTTTACAAGAAATATGTCAATCTTCCGCTAGAAGACTACGTTTCTGTTATCAATGCTCCAACTGCTGACAAGCCTTACGGTCAATCTTACACAGTTGAGATGTTGGGGAATGTGGTTGGTAGCCGTGCGGTTCGTTACATCAACGTGCCGATGGAGCGCTTGAAAGAATTGGCGATTGCCCAAATGCAAGCAGGTGAGACTGTTTGGTTTGGCTCTGATGTCGGCCAGCTCAGCAACCGCAAAGCTGGAATCCTTGCGACAGATGTTTATGACTTTGAATCAAGCATGGACATTAAACTTACTCAAGATAAGGCTGGACGTTTGGACTACAGCGAAAGCTTAATGACCCACGCTATGGTCTTGACAGGTGTTGACTTGGATGAAAATGGTAAGTCAACCAAGTGGAAGGTTGAAAACTCTTGGGGAGATAAGGTAGGTACAGATGGTTACTTTGTTGCCTCAGACGCTTGGATGGACGAATACACTTACCAAATCGTTGTCCGTAAGGAATTGCTGACAGCAGAAGAACAAGCAGCCTATGAAGCAGAACCAATTGTACTCGCACCTTGGGATCCAATGGGAGCCTTGGCAGAATAATACTCTTCGAAAATCAAATTCAAACCACGTCAGCTTCGCCTTGCCGTACTCAAGTACAGCCTGCGGCTCGCTTCCTAGTTTGCTCTTTGATTTTCATTGAGTATAAAAGCATAGAAAAAAGGAATCAGATTTTAGAACCTGGTTCCTTTTAAGTTGCTTGATTACATGATGTGAAGAACATGTGCCACAATACCCACTGCGAAGAGTGCAAGGATAATAGTGATTGGAGATACTTTTTTCTTAAGCAAGTACATGCAAAGTAAAGTAAGGAGTAGTCCTGATAATCCAGGAATCAACATATCCAAGTTTTGTTGGAAAGTAGTAACTTTTTCCGGTGTTTGAGACAATCCTTGTCCTACTTGTGCGAATGCTTCTTGGATACCTTTAGATCCTTCTGGCAATTTATCCCAATGGATATAAGCCTTTTCATCTAGTTGAACTTTAGAAACATCGAAAGCAAATTTAATATTTACCCAGCGTTGAACAAGGACAGCAAGAATGAACATCCCAAGGATAGAAGCTCCTTTAGTGATGTCTTGAAGGATACCGCCAGACATATCTTTAGTGATTTCTGATCCAGCCTTGTATCCAACCTCTTGAACATACCACAAGAATGACATACGAATCAAGTTCCATGCAACAAAGAAGAGGAGTGGACCCAAGATATTGCCAGTAAGGGCAAGTGAAGCACCGAGAGATCCAAGGATTGGGCGTACTGTAAACCAGAATACTGGGTCACCGATACCAGCAAGAGGTCCCATCATACCGATTTTAACCCCTTGGATAGCAGCGTCATCGATTTCCACACCGTTAGCACGTTCTTCTTCAAGCGCAAGAGTAACCCCCATGATTGGAGCAGCTACGTATGGATGAGTGTTGAAGAACTCAAGGTGACGCTCAAGAGCAGCGATTTGATCTTCTTTTTTAGTATAGAGTTTTTTGATAGCTGGAATGAGTGTATAAGCCCAGCCCAAGTTTTGCATCCGTTCAAAGTTCCAAGACCCTTGTAAGAAGGTTGAACGCCACCAAACTTTTTTACGATCTGATTTAGTTAATTGAAGTTTTTCAGTCATGATGTTTTCAGTCCTTTCTTATCTTAGTAGTCTTCGAGGATATCGCCGATTGGGTCGTTAGAAGTTGCGGCACCACCACCACCATTTCCACCAGTTTTAGAAAGGTGAAGGTAGATAAGCGCGATAGCAACACCGATAGCACCGAATCCGATTAGAGTAATGTCTGATACGGCAGCAAGAACGAAACCAAGAGCGAAGAATGGCCATACTTCACGAGTTGCCATCATGTTGATAACCATGGCGTAACCAACGGCAACGACCATACCACCACCGATAGCCATACCATCTTTGAGCCAGTCTGGCATAGCACTAAGGATACTTTGTACAGTTTCAGTTGGTACCATAAGGAGAAGAGCTGCAGGAAGCGCAATACGAAGTCCTTGGAAAAGTAGCGCAATAAAATGCGCACGCTCCACAGCGCCGAAGTCACCTTTTTTAGCGGCAGCATCTGCAGTATGAACCAAACCAACTGAGATTGTACGAACAATCATAGTTAAGAATAGACCAGCAACGGCAAGAGGGATAGCAACCGCTTGGGCAACACCGATACCTGTCTTAGTAAAGTCACCACCAAGAACCATGATAATGGCAGCAGCGACAGAAGCAAGTGCAGCATCAGGAGCGATAGCAGCACCGATATTTGACCAACCAAGGGCAATCATTTGAAGCGATCCACCGAGGATAATCCCTGCTTCCAAGTGACCTGTTACAAGCCCAATAAGGGTACAGGCTACAAGTGGTTGGTGAAATTGGAATTGGTCGAGGACACCTTCAAGACCTGCAAGGAAGGCTACAACGACTACTAAAACCATAGAAATAATAGACATGTTTAAAATCCTTTCATAAATAATGGCTTATTTGACATTGGCTTTGTTAATCAAGTCAAACAAATCTTTTTTAGAATCATTTGGTACTTTACGTACGTCAAATTCAACACCGAGGTCACGCATTTTTTCAAATGTAGCAACGTCTTCTTTGTCCATCGACAAAACAGTATTGACCAATGTTTTACCTGTTGAGTGAGCCATTGATCCAACATTAAGAGTTTTGATTGGCACGCCGCCTTCGATGGCACGAAGGGCATCTTGAGGTGTTTCAAACAAGATAAGGGCATGTGTTTCTCCAAAACGTGGGTCTTTTGAAACCTCAATCAGTTTTTGAATTGGAACCACGTTAGCCTTGACATTACCTGGAGCTGCCTGTTTAATCAATTCTTTACGTAATTCGTCTTTAGCTACGTTATCTGAAGCAACGATGATACGGTCTGCTTTTGAATCTGGAGTCCAAGCAGTTGCAACCTGACCGTGAAGTAGACGTGTGTCAAGACGGGCAAGGTTGATTTTGAGTTTACCGTCTCCGATGACAGTTCCTTCTGGAATAGCAGCTTGGGCAACTGGAGCAGCTGCAGCGCTTGCAACTTCTTCAACTGGGTTTAGCTCTTCTGGAAGAGCTTTGATGCCATCTTTGGCTTCTTTGATAATATTCGCAGCGACTTTTTCTACACCTGCAGCAGCGTCCATGAGGCGCTCTGTGTAGGCTTGAATTAACATCGGTAAGTTCAGTCCTGTGATGATGGCAAACTTACGCTCAGGATTTTCTCCCATCACGCGGCTAGCTTGGTTAAATGGAGATCCACTCCAAAGGTCAGCCAAAACTAGAACCTCATCTTCTGCGTCAAATGCAGCAACAGCGTTATTAAACTTAGCGTATAGATCATCAGGACCTTCATTTGGCATAAAGGTTACAACTTGAACCTTTTCTTGTTCACCAAAGATCATAGATCCTGACTGATGAATACCCGCAGCAAACTCGCCGTGGCTCGCAATAATGATTCCGATACTCATTATTGTCATTCCTCCTTTTTTGTTTTAGTTTTCGTTTAAGAAAACTTTAAGACTTTTTAAGTATAAACCGTTTTCATCTAAAAATCAACTATTTATCATAAAATAATTAAAAAGATTACATCTGAAAATGTTGATATGTTGAGTTTTAGAGAAGTTTTTTTGAATCCATATTTAAAAATTTAATATAAAAAAGTTGGAAGAGCATTCCAACTTTTAAAATAGGTTTCTATGAAATTAGTGGGTGAAGTCGAGTACCATACGTCCTTGGATTTGACCTTTTTCCATTTCGTCGAAAATGGCAACAGCATCTTCTACTGGACGTTTTTGAACAACTGGGACTACCAGACCTTCTGCACCGAATTGGAAGGCTTCTTCCAAGTCTTTACGAGTTCCTACAAGAGAACCGATGACTTGGATTCCATCTAAAACTGTTTTCACGATGCTAAGTTCCATCATTTCAGAAGGAAGACCAACAGCGACGACGCGACCACCAGCACGAACGGAGTCAACAGCCTGGTTGAAGGCAACTTTAGATACAGCAGTTACGACAGCTGAATGAGCTCCTCCATCAGTTTTTTCCTTGATGAGTCCTGGTACATCATCAACTTCGAGGCCGTTAATCACAATGTCAGCACCTACTTCTTTTGCAAGGGCAAGTTTGTCATTGTTGATATCAACTGCGATAACATGAGCATTGAATACTTTTTTAGCGTATTGAACAGCGAGGTTACCAAGTCCACCAGCACCGTAAAGAACTACCCATTGACCTGGTTCAACTTTTGCTTCTTTAATCGCTTTATAGGTTGTTACGCCAGCACATGTGATAGAAGAGGCTTGAGCTGGATCAAGTCCGTCAGGAACTTTGACAGCATAGTCAGCAGTTACGATACATTGTTCAGCCATACCACCATCTACTGAGTAGCCAGCATTTTTTACTGTACGGCAAAGAGTTTCACGGCCAGTTGTACAGTATTCGCAAGTGCCACATCCTTCAAAGAACCAAGCAACGCTGACGCGGTCACCGACTTTAAGGCTTTTCACATCTGGGGCAATTTCTTTAACGATACCAACACCTTCGTGACCTAGGACACGTCCTGGTACCTGACCGAAGTCACCATGGGCAACGTGGAGGTCGGTGTGGCAAACGCCACAGTATTCAATTTCTACAAGTGCTTCCCCAGTTTCAAGTGGACGGAGCACTTTTTCTTCAACAGCAACACCAGTGCTTTCTGGATTTACAACAATAGCTTTCATAGCTATCCTCCTTTATATTGACCGAGAACAGGGACAACGGGACTGGATTGATTTTGTGTCAACAGAGTCGAGTGTGACGAGCTCTCTTGTATTTATATGTGAAGTATATCACAAAAGAAAGCCTTTTCCAAGGTTTTGGAGGCAAAAAATAGAACAATCGATTAACTGGTTGATGAGACTGTGAAAAGAGCACAAAGACCAGCTTGCAAGCTGGTCAGAATGGGCTATAATAATAAATCTTGTAGGGTTTTGGCAACCCCGTCTTGGTCATTTGTCAAGGAAATTTGCTCATCGGCATAGGGGAGTAGCTCTGGATTGGCATTTTTCATGGCATAGCCCTTCCCAGCAAAAGCGAGCATTTCGGTATCATTGTGTTCATCTCCAAAGGCAATCAAATCTTTTTTGTCACGATTCATTACCTTGAGCAAGTAGTCCAAGGCAAAGGCCTTGTTGACACCTTTTGGGGTACATTCAAGGATATTGAGCGGACCTCCCCAAGTATTGATAGACAGTTGATGCTGGTAGAAGGCGTTCATTTCTTTTGCCAAGGCATATTTGTCATGGGCTCTGGTCTGCAAGAGAATACAGTTAGGGTTCTTGGTCACTAATTCAGGCTGGAATTGATCTTCAGGCTGGAAAGCTTCTACACCAAATAGTTTGGGATTGGCAATTTCTTCATTAGGATTTGTAATGTAGAATTTTTTACGGTATTCTCCAGCGATAAAATCGGCTTGAATGTCCTCTGAACGTCGAACCATGTCTAGCAGATATTTTTTGTCTACAGTTAAACACTTTTCAAAATCCCAAACTTGGTCTGGTAAATGAGTAAGGGAGCCGTTGAAATTAATCATAGGAGTGTTTAAGCCTAGTTCATGGTAAAAATCTTTTGACATGCGGTAAGGGCGACCCGTCGTAATAATAATCTGATGGCCTTTTTCAGCAACTTTTTTAATTGTTTCTTTGGTAAAGTCAGAAATTTGACTGTCTGAGTTGAGCAGGGTTCCATCCAGGTCAACTGCAATAATTTTTTTCGTCATAGGGACCTTTCTAGTGTCTTTTCAGATAAGATGTCTACTATTATAACAAAAAGCAGGCAGAAAAGCAGATTCGAAACCAAAAAAGAAATTTCATCAAATTCTTAAATAAATCAAACAAAGATATTGAAAAAGTGAATGATAAATGATATAATTCTATTATTGTTCGTAAAAATTAAAAGGAGATTGATAATGGACAAATTATTTAAACTAAAAGAGAACGGTACAGACGTTCGTACAGAGGTTCTCGCTGGTTTAACGACTTTCTTTGCAATGAGCTATATTCTCTTTGTAAACCCACAAATTCTTTCGCAAACAGGAATGCCTGCTCAGGGTGTTTTCCTAGCAACGATTATTGGTGCAGTAGCGGGTACCTTGATGATGGCTTTTTATGCTAACTTGCCATACGCTCAAGCGCCAGGTATGGGACTCAATGCCTTCTTTACCTTTACAGTTGTATTTGGACTTGGTTATTCTTGGCAAGAAGCCCTAGCTATGGTCTTCATCTGTGGGATTATTTCATTGATTATTACCTTGACAAATGTTCGTAAAATGATCATTGAATCAATTCCCAATGCTCTTCGCTCAGCTATTTCAGCTGGTATCGGTGTCTTCCTTGCCTATGTAGGGATTAAGAATGCTGGACTTTTGAAATTCACGATTGATCCAGGAAACTATACTGTTATAGGAGAAGGGGCTGACAAGGCTCAAGCAACGATTGCAGCAAACTCTTCAGCAGTTCCAGGATTGGTCAGCTTTAATAATCCAGCTGTTTTGGTGGCTCTTGCAGGACTTGCCATTACTATCTTCTTTGTCATCAAAGGGATTAAAGGGGGAATTATCCTCTCTATCTTGACAACAACTGTTCTTGCTATTGCAGTTGGTTTGGTAGATTTGTCAAGCATCGATTTTGCTAATAACCATGTTGGTGCAGCCTTTGAAGATTTGAAGACAGTCTTTGGTGCAGCTCTCGGTTCAGAAGGTTTGGGAGCTTTGGTTTCAGATACAGCTCGCTTGCCTGAAACTCTGATGGCCATTCTTGCCTTCTCATTGACAGATATTTTTGACACAATTGGTACCTTGATTGGTACGGGTGAAAAAGTTGGTATCGTAGCGACAAATGGTGAAAATCACCAATCAGCTAAGTTGGACAAGGCTCTTTATTCAGACTTGATTGGTACTTCTATTGGTGCCATCGCAGGTACTTCAAACGTAACGACTTATGTTGAGTCTGCTGCTGGTATTGGTGCAGGTGGACGTACTGGTTTGACAGCTTTGGTTGTGGCAATCTGTTTTGCAATCTCAAGCTTCTTTAGCCCACTTCTAGCTATCGTACCAACAGCTGCTACAGCTCCAATCTTGATTATCGTTGGAATTATGATGTTGGCTAGCTTGAAAAATATCCATTGGGATGATATGGCTGAAGCGGTTCCTGCCTTCTTCACATCTATCTTTATGGGATTCAGCTACTCTATCACTCAAGGGATTGCAGTTGGTTTCTTGACTTACACCTTGACTAAGCTTGTCAAAGGTCAAGCTAAAGATGTTCATGTCATGATTTGGATTTTGGATGCCTTGTTTATCCTTAACTATATCAGTATGGCACTATAAATGCTATAATATAAAAAGGGGTTCTCCCCTTTTTATATTATAGTTACTTGAAAATTGCTTCAAACTAGGTAGGTGATTTTGATTGAATGGTAGGAGTATGATTGATGATAAAAAAGAATATTTGGGGTGAAGTATTAAACAGGGGGAAGTGGTTAATAATCTTTCTAGTAGAGCTTTTGTTTTCTCAGCTTCCTTTAGCCCTAGCAACTTTTCTAACTAGCAGAAAATTTCCACTGCTTCAAACTGGACTATTAGTAGGGGCCTTATCTCTTGTGGTTTTAACTGTATTTATAATAGGTGCTAGGAAAACACAGTTGGCTAGTTTTGGTTTATCGTTTTTCAAGGCTAAGGATTTGGCTAGATTGGCCTTAAGCTATCTAGTGATTCTTGCCTTTAATATTCTTGGTGTGGTCTTACTGCGTTTGATGAATGAAACAACAACCAGCAATCAATCAAATATTAATGATTTGGTCCAGAATAGTTCCTTAATTTCCAGTTTTTTCTTACTGGTTCTAATAGCTCCTATTTGTGAGGAGATTTTATGTCGAGGAGTGATTCCTAAAAAACTCTTTCGTGGTAAAGAAAATGTGGGTTATATAGTCGGTGCTATTATCTTTGCCTTGCTTCATTTACCGACAAATCTACCTTCTCTTCTTATCTATGGAGGAATGTCAACTGTGCTAACTTGGACGGCTTACAAGACCCAACGTTTGGAAATGTCTATCTTACTTCACATGATTGTGAATGGGGTTGTTTTCTGTTTGCTGGCTCTCGTGGTGATTTTGAGTCGGACATTAGGGATCTCTGTTTAAGATTTTTGACAATTGCTTACTTGTTTCTACTGGGAAAAAGATGAATGCAATCGTGTCCATCTTTTTCTTTTTATGGTAAAATAGAGAAATAATATGGTGAAAAGCCTTGAGGGAGTGACCGATATGTCAAGTAAAGCCAATCATGCAAAGACAGCTATTTGCGGAATTATCAATGTAACCCCAGACTCCTTTTCGGACGGTGGTCAATTTTTTGCTCTTGAGCAAGCACTCCAGCAGGCTCGTAAATTGATAGCAGAAGGGGCTAGTATGCTAGATATCGGCGGAGAATCGACTCGGCCGGGAAGCAGCTATGTTGAGATAGAAGAGGAAATCCAGCGTGTTGTTCCAGTGATCAAAGCGATTCGCAAGGAAAGTGATGTCCTCATCTCTATTGATACTTGGAAGAGTCAGGTAGCAGAGGCTGCTTTGGCTGCTGGTGCCAATCTAGTCAATGATATCACTGGTCTCATGGGTGATGAAAAAATGGCCCATGTGGTTGCAAAGGTTGGAGCGAAAGTAGTCATTATGTTTAATCCAGTCATGGCGCGACCTCAGCATCCTAGCTCGCTCATCTTCCCTCATTTTGGTTTTGGACAAGCTTTTACAGAGGAAGAGTTAGCTGACTTTGAAACATTGCCAATCGAAGAGTTGATGGAGACTTTTTTTGAACGAGCACTAGCGAGGGCAGAGGAAGCTGGGATTGCTCAAGAAAACATCCTGCTGGATCCAGGAATTGGCTTTGGTCTGACCAAGAAAGAAAATCTGCTTCTTTTACGGGATCTGGATAAACTACATCAGAAAGGCTATCCAATCTTTCTCGGAGTGTCGCGCAAGCGGTTTGTCATCAATATTCTTGAAGAAAATGGTTTTGAAGTCAATCCTGAGACAGAACTTGGTTTCCGCAATCGAGATACGGCTTCGGCTCATGTAACCAGTATCGCTGCGAGACAGGGTGTGGAAGTGGTGCGCGTGCATGATGTAGTTAGTCACAGGATGGCAGTTGAAATTGCCTCCGCCATTCGTCTGGCTGATGAAGCGGAAAATCTAGATTTAAAACAATATAAATAAGATGAAAGAAATCGAAAACAATCAGTGGATTACCAATTACCGGACGGACCAACCGCATTTTGGATTGGAACGCATGGTGGAACTGTTGGCGTTGCGTGGCAATCCCCATCTCAAACTCAAGGTCATCCATATCGGAGGGACCAATGGCAAGGGTTCGACCATTGCTTTTTTGAAAAATATGCTAGAAAAGATGGGGCTGAGAGTCGGTGTTTTCAGCTCGCCCTATCTCATTCATTACACAGATCAGATTAGCATCAATGGGGAATCTATTCCCGAGGCTAGACTTGAAACTCTCATGGCAGACTATCAGTCTTTGCTGGAAGGGGAATCGGCTACCAATTTGCAGGGGACAACCGAGTTTGAGATTATAACAGCCATAGCCTATGACTACTTTGCCTCAGAGCAAGTAGATGTGGCTATCATGGAAGTGGGCATGGGTGGACTCTTGGATAGTACCAATGTTTGCCAGCCTATTCTAACAGGCATTACGACCATTGGATTGGACCATGTAGCCCTACTTGGTGACACCTTGGAAGCCATAGCAGAGCAGAAAGCTGGTATTATCAAACAAGGTATTCCCTTGGTGACAGGTCGTATCGCTCCAGAAGCTTTGGCTGTGATTGACCGCATTGCGGAAGGGAAAGATGCACCGAGATTTGCCTACGGGACAGATTATCAGGTTAGTCATCAAAAGAGTGTGGTGACAGGGGAAATCTTTGACTATACAAGTGTTGTCAGACAAGGTCGCTTCCAGACTGGCCTGCTTGGTTTGCACCAGATAGAGAATGCTGGGATGGCCATAGCTTTGCTTGATACTTTTTGTCAAGAAGATGGTCGAGAGCTAGTAAGCAATCACTTGCTTGCTCAAGCACTGGAAGAAACAAGATGGCCGGGGCGTCTGGAGGTCGTGTCAAGGACCCCCTTGATGATCTTGGATGGGGCCCACAATCCCCATGCTATCAAGGCTTTATTAGCTACCTTGCAAGAACGCTTTGCGGCTTATCGTAAGGAAATCCTCTTTACTTGCATCAAAACCAAGGCCTTGGAGGATATGTTGGACTTGTTGGAGCAAATCCCAGATACCGAGCTTACCCTGACACATTTTGACGATAGTCGGGCGACTGATGAAAGCGTGCTGAAAGAGGCAGCTAAGTCTAGAAATCTCAGCTACCAAGGTTGGCAGGATTTTCTAGAGCAGAAATTGACAGATAAAAAAGAAGAGAAAAAAACAGTTAGGATTGTCACGGGTTCCTTGTATTTCTTGAGCCAAGTGAGAGCCTATCTGATGGAGAGGAAGAACGAAAATGGATACACAAAAGATTGAAACAGCTGTAAAAATGATTATCGAGGCTGTGGGAGAGGACGCTAACCGCGAGGGCTTGCAGGAAACACCTGCTCGTGTCGCCCGTATGTACCAAGAGATTTTTTCAGGTCTTGGTCAAACAGCGGAGGAACATTTGTCAAAATCCTTTGAGATTATTGACGATAACATGGTAGTAGAAAAGGATATCTTTTTCCATACTATGTGTGAGCACCACTTTCTACCATTTTATGGGAGAGCGCACATAGCCTACATTCCAGATGGTCGTGTGGCAGGCTTGTCTAAGCTAGCTCGTACGGTTGAAGTTTATTCTAAAAAACCACAAATTCAAGAACGTTTGAATATCGAAGTGGCCGATGCCTTGATGGACTATCTAGGTGCTAAAGGAGCCTTTGTTGTCATTGAGGCGGAGCATATGTGTATGAGTATGCGTGGAGTGAGAAAACCAGGAACTGCAACCTTGACGACAGTAGCTCGTGGTCTATTTGAAACAGATAAGGACCTTCGAGATCAGGCTTATCGTTTAATGGGACTATAATACTTTTCGAAAATCAAATTCAAACCACGTCAGCTTCCATCTGCAACCTCAAA
>NZ_VMLJ01000047.1:584-1511 GCF_013276615.1 Streptococcus sp. 1621 | reverse complement strand
TTTCATTGAGTATAAAAAGAATCCGCTTTGGGCGGATTTTTCTAGAAAGGAATCATTATGGATCAACTGCAGATTAAGGATTTGGAAATTTTTGCCTATCATGGTCTTTTTCCTAGTGAGAAGGAATTGGGGCAGAAGTTTGTCGTTTCAGCCATCCTATCCTATGATATGACCAAGGCGGCGACAGACTTGGATTTAACGGCTTCTGTCCATTATGGAGAACTGTGTCAGCAGTGGACGACTTGGTTTCAGGAAACAACTGAGGATTTGATTGAAACGGTAGCTTATAAACTGGTGGAACGTACTTTTGAGGCCTATCCTCTTGTCCAAGAAATGAAGCTGGAACTGAAAAAACCTTGGGCGCCAGTGCATTTGCCACTAGATACTTGCTCGGTAGCCATTCATCGCCGCAAGCAACGATCCTTTATCGCCCTAGGAAGCAATATGGGAGATAAACAAGCAAACTTGAGACAAGCCATTGAGAAAATGCGAAATCGAGGTATCCATATTCTCAAAGAGTCCAGTGTCTTGACGACGGAGCCTTGGGGTGGTGTGGAGCAAGATAGCTTTGCTAATCAAGTGGTTGAAGTAGAAACATGGTTGCCTGCCCCAGTGCTATTAGAAACCTTGTTAACCATTGAAGCAGAGATGGGACGGGTGAGAGAAGTGCATTGGGGACCTCGTTTGATTGATTTGGACTTGCTCTTTGTGGAGGACCAGGTCATTTATACAGACGACCTCATCCTGCCTCATCCTTACATAGCGGAACGCCTTTTTGTCCTTGAGTCCTTACAGGAAATTGCGCCTCATTTTATCCATCCGACATTAAAGCAACCGATCCGTAACTTGTATAATGCTTTGAAAAAATAGAAAAAACTCTAGTTTTCAGTCGTTTGCAACTGAAGGCTAGAGTTTTTATACTCTTCG
>NZ_VMLJ01000047.1:0-520 GCF_013276615.1 Streptococcus sp. 1621 | reverse complement strand
ATTTTCATTGAGTATTAAAATAGGTCATTTTCTTCTGGGAGGAGGATAGTCTCTCTACCATTCATATCTAAAACCAGAACTCTCGGGGGATAAAGAGGGTCGAAAGGATGATTAAAGTCAAAATCAATGGCTGTGGGGAGGTGTTGACTTGAGAAGTGGAAGGTAATTTTTCCTTGGTTATTGAGCAATTGAAACTCAAGTTCTTCTTCCAATTCAAAGACATTTTTTAAGAAGTGGTCAATAATATACCAAAAAGAATCAATGACATCATCAGGCAAGCTGGTAACAATGCCAAAACTAGCAGACCGCATCTGGGTATTGGTAAAAGCCATATTTTTGCCCCCTTTCTTTTCCCTTATCATACAGCAAATAGGATTAAAAATCAAGAAAAGGTGATTTTTTGAAAAGGATTTTAGCTACAGGGAGAAATAAGGAAAAAATCCTAAAAATCTCCCGAAGTTAATAGGTAAATTCCCAAATTAACTTGATTATATAACTTTCAGTTACTTTGAGAAGTTAC
>NZ_VMLJ01000046.1:0-7011 GCF_013276615.1 Streptococcus sp. 1621 | reverse complement strand
CGAAGTCAGTAACCATACGTACGGCAAGGCGATGTTGACGCGGTTTGAAGAGATTTTCGAAGAGTATTATTAGAAAGTATCTCAGTGATTTCCTTATCTATAAGCAAAAAACTTGAAAAAAGTGAATGTTTGCGTTATCATTTTCATATAGAAAGAAAAAGAGGTATTACAGATGGCTATTATCTTACCAGAACTTCCATATGCATACGACGCTTTGGAACCATACATCGATGCGGAAACAATGCACTTGCACCATGACAAACACCATCAAACTTATGTCAACAATGCTAATGCAGCTCTTGAAAAACACCCTGAAATCGGTGAAGATCTTGAAGCCTTGCTTGCTGATGTAGAATCTATCCCAGCTGATATCCGTCAAGCGCTTATCAACAATGGTGGTGGACACTTGAACCACGCTCTTTTCTGGGAATGGATGACTCCTGAAAAAACAGCTCCATCACCAGAACTTGCAGCAGCAATCGATGCAACATTTGGTTCATTTGAAGAATTCCAAGCAGCCTTCACTGCAGCAGCAACAACTCGTTTCGGTTCTGGCTGGGCATGGTTGGTTGTCAACAAAGAAGGGAAGCTTGAAGTGACTTCAACAGCAAACCAAGACACACCAATCTCAGAAGGTAAAAAACCAATCTTGGGCTTGGACGTTTGGGAACATGCTTACTACGTGAAATACCGCAACGTGCGTCCTGACTACATTAAAGCTTTCTTCTCAGTGATCAACTGGAACAAAGTAGATGAATTGTACGTAGCAGCTAAATAATGATAGTTGGAGGGAAGAATTGTTCTTCTCTTTTTAAGGTTATATTATTTTGGTCTGACAAAATCGTCAGACTTTTTTCATTTTTATGAGAAACGTGCTAACTGCTAGAAATTATGGTAGAATAAAGTATTAAGTAATCGTAAAAAAAGGATATCTATGCGAAAAGAAATTGCACCTGAATTATACAACTATAACAAGTTTCCTGGTCCTGAGTTCCATTTACACGGGGATAAGGTAGAAACGGAAGGGATAGCTTTTTCCTTGGTGGAAAACATCAAGGATGCCTTTGATGTGACGGCTTTTAATCAGCGTTTTTCAGAAGTCTTAACCAAGTTTGATTATATCGTGGGAGACTGGAGCAACGAACAGCTTCGCCTACGAGGTTTTTACAAGGATGACCGAACAGAAGAAAAACTTGAAAAAATCAGTCGTTTACAAGACTACCTTTTAGAGTATTGTAGTTATGGTTGTGCCTATTTTGTCTTGTCAAATGAAGCCCCTAAGCGAGCATCATTTGACAAGAAAATGCGTAAGAAGGAAGAAGAAACACCTTCTAAAAAAGGAAAGAAACCGACTCAAACCAAACGAAAACCGAATGCAGATAAGAAAAATAGACGTCGTCAGAAAGACCAGCATTCTCAGAAAGAGGACAAGGGACAACGTCATTTTGTCATTCGTCAGAAGTGAGTAGAGAATAAGGAGTAGAAATGAAACCGTCAATTTATAGTTTAACACGTCAAACCATGCAGGAATGGGTTTTGGAGCAAGGAGAAAAGAAATTCCGTGCAGATCAAATCTGGGAATGGCTCTACCGTAAACGTGTCCAGTCATTTGAAGAGATGACCAACCTTTCCAAGGATTTGATTGCTAAGCTTAATGATCAGTTTGTGGTCAATCCCTTGAAACAGCGTATCGTGCAAGAGTCTGCTGATGGGACCGTTAAATATCTCTTTGAATTGCCAGATGGAATGCTGATTGAGACAGTACTCATGCGTCAACACTACGGTTTATCTGTCTGTGTGACCACTCAGGTCGGCTGTAATATCGGTTGTACCTTCTGTGCCTCTGGTTTAATTAAGAAACAACGTGACCTCAATAACGGTGAAATCGTAGCGCAAATCATGCTGGTTCAGAAATACTTTGATGAGCGTGGTCAGGATGAACGCGTCAGTCATATTGTTGTCATGGGAATCGGTGAGCCCTTTGATAACTACAACAATGTCTTGAATTTCGTTCGTACCATTAATGATGATAAGGGAATGGCCATCGGTGCTCGTCACATTACGGTTTCAACCTCAGGTTTGGCCCATAAAATTCGTGATTTTGCTAATGAAGGAGTTCAGGTCAATCTTGCCGTTTCCCTTCATGCACCTAATAATGAACTGCGCTCAAGCATCATGAAGATTAACCGTGCCTTTCCGATTGAAAAACTCTTTGCTGCTATTGAGTACTATATCGAAACAACCAATCGTCGTGTGACCTTTGAATACATCATGCTCAATGAAGTCAACGACGGTGTAGAACAAGCCTTGGAATTGGCTGAATTGCTCAAGAATATCAAGAAATTGTCTTATGTAAACTTGATTCCTTATAACCCAGTTAGTGAGCATGACCAATATAGCCGTAGTCCTAAAGAGCGCGTTATGGCTTTCTATGATACGCTTAAGAAAAAAGGGGTTAACTGTGTTGTTCGTCAAGAGCATGGTACAGATATTGATGCAGCTTGTGGACAATTGCGCTCTAACACAATGAAACGTGACCGCCAGAAAGCAGTTGCAGCAGTCAATCCTTAATGATGAAGAAGAGTTATAATCATGTTTTGGTCTGGGGAGTCATTTTCTATAGCATTTGCATTGTCTATTTTTGCTTTACTCCTCAAGAACAATCTCCCGTGGGGGTGGAAACTCCAGGTATTCAGCATCTTGGACGCCTGGTTTTTCTTTTGACTCCTTTCAATTCTTTCTGGAAACTGGGCCAAGTAAGTGACATTGGACAATTATGTTGGATTTTTCTACAGAATATCCTCAATGTCTTCTTACTTTTTCCTCTGATGTTCCAACTCCTTTATCTCCTTCCAAACTTGCGGAAAACAAGAAAAGTGCTCTTTTTTAGTTTTCTAGTGAGTTTTGGAATCGAGTGTACGCAGTTAGTCTTGGACTTTTTCTTTGATTTTAATCGCGTCTTTGAAATTGATGATTTGTGGACCAATACCTTGGGTGGCTATCTGGCTTGGCTCCTCTATAAACAATTACATAAAAACAAGATAAGGAATTAAAATGAGTATTTTAGAAGTTAAAAATCTGAGTCACGGTTTTGGTGACCGTGCAATTTTTGAAGATGTGTCCTTCCGTCTCCTCAAGGGAGAACATATCGGTCTGGTCGGTGCCAATGGTGAAGGGAAATCAACCTTTATGAGCATCGTTACTGGTAAAATGCTGCCAGATGAAGGGAAGGTTGAGTGGTCCAAATATGTGACCGCTGGTTACTTAGACCAACACTCTGTCCTTGCTGAAGGGCAGTCGGTACGTGATGTTCTCCGTACAGCCTTTGATGAGCTTTTCAAAGCGGAAGCCCGTATCAATGACCTCTATATGGAAATGGCTGAAGACGGAGCGGATGTTGATGCTCTCATGGAAGAAGTGGGAGAACTTCAAGACCGTTTAGAGAGTCGTGATTTCTATACCTTGGATGCTAAGATTGACGAAGTAGCGCGTGCCCTTGGTGTCATGGACTTTGGCATGGATACAGATGTAACTTCTTTGTCAGGTGGGCAAAGAACCAAGGTGCTTTTGGCAAAACTTCTCCTTGAAAAGCCTGATATATTACTTTTGGATGAGCCGACCAACTATTTGGATGCTGAGCATATTGACTGGCTTAAGCGCTATCTCCAAAACTATGAGAATGCCTTTGTCCTCATTTCACACGACATTCCATTCCTAAATGACGTTATCAATATTGTCTATCATGTGGAAAATCAACAGCTGACGCGTTATTCTGGTGACTACTACCAGTTCCAAGAAGTCTATGCTATGAAGAAATCTCAGCTAGAGGCTGCCTACGAACGTCAGCAAAAAGAAATTGCGGATCTCAAGGACTTCGTGGCTCGAAACAAAGCGCGTGTTGCAACAAGAAACATGGCCATGTCTCGTCAGAAGAAATTGGATAAGATGGATATTATCGAACTGCAAAGTGAGAAACCAAAGCCATCCTTTGATTTTAAACCAGCTCGTACACCAGGTCGCTTTATTTTCCAAGCTAAGGATTTGCAAATTGGTTATGATCGTCCTCTGACCAAGCCTTTAAATCTTACCTTTGAACGTAATCAAAAGGTTGCGATTATCGGGGCAAATGGTATCGGAAAAACAACTCTCTTGAAATCTCTCTTGGGAATTATCCCGCCAATCGCTGGGGAAGTTGAACGTGGAGACTACCTAGAACTTGGCTACTTTGAACAGGAAGTAGAAGGCGGTAATCGCCAAACTCCTCTTGAAGCTGTCTGGAATGCCTTTCCAGCTCTCAACCAAGCAGAAGTTCGTGCAGCCCTTGCTCGTTGTGGTTTGACAACCAAGCATATCGAAAGCCAAATTCAGGTCTTGTCAGGTGGGGAACAAGCCAAGGTTCGTTTCTGTCTCTTGATGAATCGTGAAAACAACGTTTTAGTGCTGGATGAGCCGACTAACCATTTGGATGTGGATGCCAAGGATGAACTCAAACGCGCTCTCAAAGAATATAAGGGATCTATTCTTATGGTCTGCCACGAACCAGACTTTTATGAAGGCTGGATGGACCAAATCTGGGATTTTAATAATTTAACTTAAGAATGAGAGTAAAAGAAATACAGTACCGAATGAGGATACTGTATTTTTTTGGTTTTTATGATTTAAAATCGTAGTCTTTCACCACTTCGATACTATCGATAGTAATAGCAGTCGTTGGCTTGTCTTTTTCATCTTTTTCGGCTTTAGCAATCTTATCTACAACATCCATACCGTCAATCACTTGACCAAAGACTGGGTGTTTGCCATCAAGACTAGGGTTTCCCCCTTCTTTATAGGCTTCGATGATTTTCTTTGGATACTTGCTTGTAGGGAGTTTAGCAGAGGTATCTGTAGAGTTTTGGTTGATGAAGAACTGGCTACCGTTGGTGTTTGGTTGACCAGTATTAGCCATAGCAAGAGCACCACGGATGTTATACAAATAAGGAGTAATCTCGTTTTTGAAACCAGTTCCCTTGTCTTTAGTCTTATCCTTGTCATGCCAGATGGACTGACCACCTGTACCGTCCCCTTTTGGATCTCCAGTTTGAACCATGAAGCCATCGATAACACGGTGGAAGGTAATACCGTTATAGTAGCCTTCTTTAGCATGAGTGAGGAAGTTTTCAACCGCTAGAGGAGCGAGTTTAGGGAAGAGTTTGATACGGATATCACCTTGGCTTGTGTGGAGAATCACTTCGGCTTCATCTTCAGCAACTTCTTTAGATAGTTGTGGGAAATTGGCGTTTTCGTTTGTTAAAGCATCGTTTAACTCCTTGGTAGATTGGGCTGCTGCTTTGGAGCTTTCCTCAGCGGCCAAGCTAGAATCTACATAGTCATCACCACGCAAACTACGTTGGATGTTGCTACATCCAGCTAGAGCTACAGTGGATAGTAAAAGAAGGGTTGCTAGTTTTTTCATTCTGATCCTTTCAAAAATTCATTTCTACCATTGTACCCTAAAAGGAAGGGGATTTCAAATATTAGTGACAAGGTAGTTTTAGAGAAAGCCAAAAGAAAAATCGCTTGCTTAGAGATTTTTCTTTTGGCTTCAATTCCTAATTAATCAATGAACTTAATACTAGGTCTCGAAAAGAATTATGCTTCCTCTTTCTGTCTGAGTTCAAAGAGCTCTTCTACTTTCAGATTAAAAACTTGAGCAATTTTAAGAGCCATTTCCAGCGAAGGATTGTAACGGTTATTTTCCAAGTGCAGAATTGTCTCGCGTCGTATGCCGATGCGGTCGGCTAACTCCTGCTGGGTCATGCCTGTGGACTCACGGACAGATTTGAGATTAGTAATAATATTGCTTTCTTTGGCCATGCTTATCCTCTACGTTCCAAGATAAGATAGACAACCGAAAAGATGCAAATCAAGGCAGCTATGCTAATAAATATCTGTCCCATGTAAAGAGTGAGAGACCCCATATACCCAATGATAACTGCTAGGATCATCAGTGCGCCTAGTATAAAAACAAACATCAAGCTAGCTGCCTTGGCTAAATTAGCATAAAAGCGTTCGTCCGGAGTTTCCTTGACATTTTTTAAAGAGAAAAAAACAAATACAATCACTTCAATAACGAGGCCAATTCCCAAAATCCATTCTTTAATACCAGAACTTACGCTTGGGGTCGCAACCCAAATCCCTACTGTATAAAAAATACTTGCTGCAAACACAAGTATCGTGTAAAGCTTAGCAGACAAGTCAAAAATAATCTTTCCCTTACCTTTCTGACTCTTATGTAGCCAGCTCCAAATAGCTATAATTTGACCTAACACTGAAATACCAGTAATAACTAACTTGGGTTCCCAACTAAGATTAGAACCAAATAAAACAATAAAATCAATAAAGAGAGCTACGGCAATCATTGCAATGAGGCCACGCATTTTTTGACTTTTTTTCATGATAGACTCCTTTTTTATGTTATAAATATATAACACTTAAATTTTATGTTATAAATATATCACATTTAAATTTAGAAAGCAAGAATTTATGTGCCAAGGTGGCAATTATTTGAAAAAATTTTTTAATAAAAGCCCTCGATAGTCAAACAACTAAAGAATTCTTTGAAGCAATGCATCGGATTTGGTTTGGATAGTTTCGTTAATAATATTTGATGATAAAGAATTTTTGGAAAATCTAGATACTGTATGAATCTCTATTTTTTTCTTAGACTGTTATAAAGTCTGTCAAAATAAGCTTTGTAGGTGTAGAAGTTAATTTTTACAGAACTAAATTATTCCCCTATTTAGAATCTATTAATTCATATTTTCTAAATTAATAGATATCATTCTTAAAATTCTTGATATTTCTTTTGGGAACGGGATTGGGATTTAGGAGCCAAGTATCCAAATCTCGTTCAGGTGAGATGAAGGGTTTGAGTTGATGGTCTTTATAAAATATTTCTAATACTCTTCGAAAATCTCTTCAAACTACGTCAGCTTTGCCTTGCCGTACTTAAGTACAGCCTGCGGCTAG
>NZ_VMLJ01000045.1:0-19169 GCF_013276615.1 Streptococcus sp. 1621 | reverse complement strand
CTTCTTTTTTATATATCTGGTAGAGATTTGGTGTGGTATAATGTTTACAAATGATATAGGAGAAGTAGTGTGAAAAGAAAATGGTTATTTAAGGATTATTATGACACAACAATTATTTTACTTGCTTTAATCTCTGTTATTCTGGTATTACTTGGATTTGCTGAGATGATTGATTTAGACAGTCCTCCATACAGTATTATTGACTTGCTACTTTGGTTTGTGTTTGTGGTAGATTATGGTTGGCGGTTCTTTTCAAGTAAAGCAAAATGGAGGTTTATACTTGAAAATATCTTTGACTTGTTAGCTATCCTTCCTTTAAATGCTATTTTTACAGTATTGCGATTAGGGCGTATCTTCCGCTTAGCAAGGCTGACAAAATTACTGAAACTGACTCGTTTACTTAGAATAATTGGACTTACAGGTAAATTAGAAAGAAAAATTAGTAGATTCTTACGAACAAATGGCCTGATTTATATCTTATATGTTAATATTTTTATCGTTCTAGTAGGAAGTTCAATTTTATCTGTAGTTGAAGAAAAATCCTTCTCAGATAGTCTTTGGTGGGCTCTTGTGACAGTAACTACTGTTGGTTATGGTGATATTGTTCCAGTTTCCCTTTTTGGGAAATGGCTAGCAGTTTTACTGATGCTTGTCGGTATTGGAACAATAGGGATGCTAACAAGTGCTTTGACGAACTTTTTTGTAAAGGATAATCCAGATGAACAGATAAAACTTGATAAACTTCAAGATGAATTATCTAGTCAGAGAATATTACTAGAGAAGCAATCTGAGAAAATCGAAGAACTGCATCGGATGATACAAGATTTGCTTGAAAAAACATAATAAAAATAAAGATGAGACAAAGTTTGAGTTGAGGAGAAATCAAGTAAGTTTTGACACAATAGAACGCATATTATCAGGTATAAAAACTTGATACTATGCGTTTTATAGAGAAATGAAATAAAATCTGAACAAATCAATTAGGAATTTAAAGCATTTTATAACAACGTTTTAGAGTAATGGGGTGCTATTTCAACTTCAATCTACTATAATATAGATAAAAAACAACTCCCTGATGATTCAAGGAGTTGTCTATAGTTAAATTAGTTTTTTGAAGCTGCTTGGAATTCTGGGTTTTTCCATGCTTCGTCAATGATAGCTTGCAATTCTTTAGCAGATGCTTGCATTTTTTGAGTTTCTGCGTCGTTCAATGGGATATTTACTGGACGAACGATACCATGTGCACCAACAACAGCTGGTTGACCGATAAAGACGTTCTCAACTCCGTATTGACCTTCTTGGAATACTGAAAGTGGAAGTACTGCGTTTTCATCGTCAAGGATTGCTTTAGTGATACGAGCAAGGGCTACTGCGATACCGTAGTATGTTGCACCTTTTTTGTTGATGATTGTGTAGGCTGCATCACGAACACCTTCGAACAATTCAATCAATTCAGCTTCTTGAACATTTTGAGTGTCTTTAAGGAATTCTTCAAGGTTTACACCAGCGATGTTAGCGTGTGACCAAACAGCGAACTCGGAGTCACCGTGTTCACCCATGATGTAGGCGTGAACTGAACGAGCATCTACATCCAATTTTTCAGCAAGTGCTTGACGGAAACGAGCTGAGTCAAGTGAAGTACCTGAACCGATAACGCGTTCTTTAGGGAAACCAGAGAATTTCCAAGTTGAGTAAGTCAAAACGTCAACTGGGTTAGCAGCAACAAGGAAGATACCTTTGAAACCTGATTCAACAACTTGAGTTACGATTGATTTGTTGATAGCAAGGTTTTTACCTACAAGGTCAAGACGAGTTTCACCTGGTTTTTGAGGAGCACCTGCAGTGATTACAACAAGGTCAGCGTCTGCACAGTCAGAGTATTGAGCCGCATAGATTTTTTTAGGTGAAGTGAAGGCAAGGGCGTGACTAAGGTCAAGCGCGTCACCAACAGCTTTTTCATGCAATTGTGGAATTTCGATAATTCCAAGCTCTTGTGCAATTCCTTGGTTAACAAGTGCAAAAGCGTAAGATGAACCTACAGCACCATCACCGACAAGAATAACTTTTTTGTGTTGTTTAGTTGAAGTCATTGTTCTAAACATCTCCTTAATTTTATTAGGGGATTTTCCCCAGACAACTTCATTCTATCACTTTTAAAAAACTTTGTCACGAATATGCCTTATAGTTCTCAATGTAAACGTTTTAGTGGTTTAGAGGCTGAAATAGATGGGAATTTATGGTATAATGTTGTTACTTACTAATTGTGAAATGAGGCATTTATTAATGCAGGATAAAAATTTAGTGAATGTCAATCTGACAAAGGAGATGAAGACGAGCTTTATCGATTACGCCATGAGTGTTATCGTAGCCCGGGCTCTTCCTGATGTTCGAGATGGCTTGAAACCTGTTCACCGTCGAATTCTCTACGGAATGAATGAATTGGGTGTGACCCCAGACAAACCCCATAAAAAATCTGCTCGTATTACAGGGGATGTCATGGGTAAATACCACCCTCATGGAGATTCCTCTATCTATGAAGCCATGGTCCGTATGGCTCAATGGTGGAGCTACCGTTACATGCTTGTAGATGGTCATGGGAACTTTGGTTCCATGGATGGTGATGGTGCTGCCGCCCAGCGTTACACTGAGGCACGTATGAGCAAGATTGCTCTGGAAATGCTTCGAGATATCAATAAGAATACAGTTGATTTCGTCGATAACTATGACGCCAATGAACGGGAACCCTTGGTCTTGCCAGCTCGTTTTCCAAATCTTTTAGTTAATGGAGCAACTGGTATTGCCGTTGGTATGGCAACCAATATTCCACCTCATAACCTGGGTGAGACCATTGATGCAGTCAAGCTCGTCATGGACAATCCTGAAGTGACTACCAAGGACTTGATGGAAGTCTTGCCTGGTCCAGATTTTCCAA
This sequence comes from Streptococcus sp. 1621, assembly GCF_013276615.1. NCBI lineage: Bacteria > Bacillati > Bacillota > Bacilli > Lactobacillales > Streptococcaceae > Streptococcus > Streptococcus sp. 1621. The sequence goes on along the minus strand of NZ_VMLJ01000045.1, from coordinate 16,237 downwards.
CAGGTGCCCTTGTCATGGGGAAATCAGGCATTCATAAGGCTTATGAAACAGGTAAAGGTTCTATTGTTCTTCGTTCTCGTACTGAAATCGAAGAAACTAAGACTGGCCGTGAGCGAATTGTTGTAACAGAATTTCCTTATATGGTCAACAAAACCAAGGTGCATGAGCATATTGTTCGCTTGGTTCAGGAAAAACGCATTGAGGGGATTACAGCAGTACGTGATGAGTCAAACCGTGAAGGTGTTCGATTTGTTATTGAAGTCAAGCGCGATGCCTCAGCCAATGTTATCCTTAATAACCTCTTCAAGATGACCCAAATGCAAACCAACTTTGGTTTCAATATGCTTGCTATCCAAAATGGTGTACCGAAGATTTTATCCCTTCGTCAGATTTTGGATGCTTATATCGAGCACCAAAAAGAAGTAGTTGTTCGTCGGACACGTTTTGATAAGGAAAAAGCGGAAGCACGCGCTCATATCTTAGAAGGTCTCTTGATTGCGCTAGACCATATCGATGAAGTGATTCGTATCATCCGTGCTAGTGAAACAGACGCAGAAGCACAAGCTGAGTTGATGAGTAAATTTAAGCTTTCTGAACGTCAAAGTCAGGCCATCCTTGATATGCGTCTTCGTCGTTTGACAGGTTTGGAACGCGATAAGATTCAGTCTGAGTATGATGATCTCTTGGCTCTGATTGCGGATTTGGCGGATATTCTTGCTAAGCCTGAACGTGTTTCTCAAATTATCAAAGACGAATTAGATGAAGTTAAACGTAAATTTTCTGATAAACGCCGTACAGAGTTGATGATCGGTGAAGTCTTGAGTCTTGAAGACGAAGATTTGATTGAAGAGTCGGATGTCTTGATTACCCTTTCTAACAGAGGCTACATTAAGCGTTTGGATCAGGACGAGTTCACTGCTCAAAAACGTGGGGGTCGTGGTGTCCAAGGAACAGGTGTTAAGGATGATGATTTTGTTCGTGAGTTAGTGTCAACTAGCACCCATGATCACCTGCTCTTCTTTACAAATAAAGGACGTGTCTATCGTTTGAAAGGCTATGAAATTCCTGAGTATGGTCGGACGGCCAAAGGACTACCAGTAGTTAATCTCTTGAAATTAGATGAAGGCGAAAGTATTCAGACTATTATCAATGTTGAGTCTGATCGCAGTGATGATGCTTACCTCTTCTTTACAACCCGTCACGGTATTGTGAAGAGAACCAGTGTTAAGGAGTTTGCCAATATTCGTCAAAATGGTCTCAAAGCGCTGAATCTTAAGGATGAAGATGAGCTGATTAATGTCTTATTGACAGAAGAAGATACGGATATTATCATTGGTACCAAGTTTGGTTATGCAGTTCGCTTTAATCAATCAGCCGTTCGTGGTATGAGCCGTATCGCCACTGGTGTGAAAGGTGTTAACCTTCGTGAAGGAGACACAGTTGTTGGTGCCAGCTTGATTACTGATCAAGATGAGGTTCTTATTATCACAGAAAAAGGATATGGTAAGCGTACAGTCGCTACTGAATACCCAACTAAAGGTCGTGGTGGTAAGGGAATGCAGACAGCTAAAATTACCGAAAAAAATGGCTTGCTGGCTGGTCTTATGACTGTTCAAGGGGATGAGGATTTGATGATTATCACTGATACAGGTGTCATGATTCGAACCAATCTTGCCAATATTTCACAAACAGGACGCGCAACTATGGGAGTTAAAGTAATGCGCCTGGATCAAGATGCTCAGATAGTGACCTTCACAACGGTTGCAGCGGCAGAAAAAGAAGAAGTTGAGACAGAAAATGAAACAGAAGGTGAAGCATAATGTCTCAAAAAAATAATAAAAAGAAAAACAAACGAAAAAATCTGCTGACAAATATCCTAGCAGGATTTCTGATATTACTGTCACTGGCTTTGATTTTTAATGCGCAAATTCGAAATATTTTCATGGTCTGGAATACCAATAAGTATCAAGTTAGTCAGGTATCAAAAGAAAAAATAGAAGAAAATCAGGATACAGAAGGAAATTTTGATTTTGATTCGGTCAAAGCAATTTCTTCGGAAGCTGTTCTAGCTTCTCAATGGGATGCTCAAAAATTACCAGTTATTGGGGGAATTGCAATTCCTGAATTGGAAATGAATTTGCCGATTTTTAAAGGACTTGATAATGTTAATCTCTTCTACGGTGCTGGTACAATGAAACGCGAGCAAGTAATGGGAGAAGGAAATTATAGTCTAGCTAGTCACCATATCTTTGGTGTTGATAATGCTAATAAAATGTTATTTTCTCCTTTAGATAATGCTAAAAATGGTATGAAGATTTATCTAACCGATAAAAATAAAGTTTATACCTATGAAATCCGTGAAGTCAAACGTGTGACACCGGATCGTGTTGATGAGGTTGATGATAGAGATGGGGTTAATGAAATCACATTAGTAACCTGTGAAGACCTTGCTGCTACAGAACGTATTATTGTAAAAGGTGATTTGAAAGAAACAAAAGATTATTCACAAACATCTGATGAAATCCTAACAGCTTTCAATCAACCATATAAACAATTTTATTAGTACAAATCAGTGAAATCATGGATTTCACTGATTTTTTTAAGATTTTCATAAAAAAACTTTTATGAAATCCAGAAAACGCTTCCTAAAATCTAAAGTTTGTGATATAATTATCAAGAAAAAAGATTTAGGAGTTTATTATGGTTTCTTCAGAATTTATCTCAAAGATTGAATTTGCTTGCAAGAAGAAGGAAAGTCTTTATAGTCAAAGCAAATTTAAGTATGCGATTCGTTCTATGTTTGCAGGTGCATTCTTAACTTTCAGTACAGCTGCTGGTGCAGTTGGGGCTGACTTGATTAATAAAATTGCACCAGGTAGTGGACGTTTCCTCTTCCCATTTGTCTTTGCTTGGGGCTTGGCCTACATTGTTTTCTTGAATGCCGAGTTGGTAACATCAAACATGATGTTCTTGACTGCAGGTAGTTTCTTGAAAAAAATCTCTTGGAGAAAAACAGCTGAGATTTTACTTTACTGTACCTTGTTCAACCTTATCGGGGCTTTGATAGCAGGTTGGGGCTTTGCCCACTCAGCAGCCTATGCACATCTGACTCATGATAGTTTCATCTCAGGGGTTGTTGAGATGAAGTTAGGCCGCTCAAATGAATTAGTCTTACTTGAGGCGATTTTGGCAAATATTTTCGTTAATATTGCGATTCTTTCATTTGTTTTGGTCAAAGATGGTGGTGCCAAACTTTGGCTTGTTTTATCAGCGATTTACATGTTTGTATTCTTAACAAACGAGCACATTGCCGCAAACTTTGCTTCTTTCGCGATTGTGAAATTCAGTGTTGCTGCTGATTCAATTGCTAACTTCGGTGTTGGAAATATGCTTCGCCACTGGGGTGTAACCTTCATCGGAAACTTTATCGGAGGAGGCCTCTTGATAGGTCTTCCATATGCCTTCCTCAATAAAAATGAAGATACTTATGTAGATTAAGAAAATGAGCACGATTGAGTCGTGCTTTTTTCGATTTTGTAAGAAGTAATAGCCACTCCTTATATCAAAATATAAAAAGAGGTATTAGTCAAGATAGGTCGATAGTGCTACAATATCCTTAATGAAACTATATGGAGGTCGCCTTATGACTCGTGATTTTAAATTTGAAACCTTGCAACTACATGCTGGTCAAGTAGTTGATCCAGTAACTAAGTCTCGTGCGGTGCCGATTTATCAAACAACATCTTTTGTTTTTGATGATACGCAGGAAGGTGCCGATTTGTTTGCCTTGAGGAAACCAGGGAACATTTATACTCGTATTACAAATCCTACAACGGCTGCTTTTGAAGAAAGAATTGCAGCTCTCGAAGGTGGTGTCGGAGCTCTTGCAACAGCATCAGGTATGGCAGCAGTGACTTATACGATTTTGGCTCTTGCCCATGCTGGTGACCATGTAGTGGCTGCTTCGACTATTTACGGTGGAACCTTCAATCTCTTGAAGGAAACCCTTCCTCGTTATGGTATCACAACAGCCTTTGTCGATGTGGATAATTTGGAGGAAGTAGAAGCAGCGATCAAAGACAATACCAAGCTTGTCTTGATTGAAACCTTGGGGAATCCCTTGATAAACATTCCTGACTTGGAAAAATTGGCTGAGATTGCGCATAAACACCAGATTCCACTCGTTTCGGATAATACCTTTGCTACACCTTATTTGATTAATGTCTTTTCTCACGGTGTAGATATTGCCATTCACTCTGCGACTAAGTTTATCGGTGGCCATGGTACGACTATTGGTGGAGTGATCGTTGATAGTGGTCGTTTTGACTGGGCAGCTTCAGGAAAATTCCCTCAATTTGTTGAGGAAGACCCAAGCTACCACAATTTGAGCTATACTCGTGATGTGGGTGCAGCAGCCTTTATTATCGCTGTTCGTGTTCAATTGCTTCGTGATACAGGTGCAGCCTTGTCACCATTCAATGCTTTCCTCTTGCTACAAGGACTTGAAACCCTTTCACTTCGTGTGGAACGACATGTTCAAAATGCTGAGAAAATTGTTGATTTTCTTGTCAACCATCCTAAGGTAGAAAAAGTAAATTATCCAAAACTTGCAGATAGTCCTTATCATGCCTTGGCTGAGAAATACTTGCCAAAAGGTGTGGGCTCCATCTTTACCTTCCATGTCAAAGGTGGGGAGGGAGAAGCACGCAAGGTAATTGATCATTTAGAAATCTTCTCTGATCTTGCAAACGTGGCAGATGCCAAGTCTCTGGTTGTCCATCCAGCAACAACCACTCACGGTCAATTGTCAGAAAAAGACCTTGAAGCAGCAGGTGTCACACCAAACCAAATTCGTTTGTCAATCGGACTTGAAAATGTAGAGGATTTGATTGAAGACTTGCGCTTGGCCTTGGAAGAAATTTAAAGAAAAAGAAGATAAACAGTGGGTTTCGACTCACTGTTTTTGATTTTCCCTTAGGCATGATATAATGGTTACAGAAATCTAGAAAGAGGAACGATATGAACGAAATCAAATGCCCCAACTGTGGGGAAGTCTTTACAGTAAATGAGAGCCAGTATGCTGAACTCTTGTCCCAAGTGAGAACGGCAGAGTTTGATAAGGAATTGCACGATCGTATGAAGCAGGAACTGGCTTTGGCAGAGCAGAAGGCCATGAATGAGCAACAGACTAAACTGGCTCAAAAAGACCAAGAAATTGCGCAATTACAGAGTCAAATCCAAAACTTTGATACAGAAAAAGAATTGGCCAAGAAAGAGGTTGAACAGACAAGCAATCAGGCTCTCTTGGCTAAGGACAAGGAAGTACAGGCCTTGGAAAACCAATTGGCCACCTTGCGTTTGGAACATGAAAATCAACTACAGAAGACCCTTTCTGGCCTAGAAAAAGAACGTGATCAGGTTAAAAACCAGCTTCTTTTACAAGAAAAAGAAAACGAGCTTTCTCTTGCTTCAGTTAAACAAAACTACGAAGCTCAACTCAAGGCAGTTAGTGAACAAGTAGAATTTTATAAGAATTTCAAAGCCCAACAATCTACAAAAGCTATCGGGGAAAGTCTGGAACAGTATGCGGAAAGTGAGTTTAACAAGGTCCGTAGTTTTGCCTTTCCAAATGCTTACTTTGAGAAGGATAACAAGGTTTCTGCGCGTGGTTCTAAAGGAGACTTTATCTTCCGTGAATGTGATGAAAATGGAGTAGAGATTATCTCCATCATGTTTGAGATGAAAAATGAAGCGGACGGAACAGAGAAGAAGCACAAGAATGCAGATTTTTATAAGGAGTTGGACAAGGACCGTCTGGAGAAGAACTGTGAGTATGCCGTTTTGGTGACCATGCTTGAGGCCGATAATGACTACTTTAACACAGGGATTGTTGACGTCAGCCATGAGTATGAAAAGATGTATGTGGTTCGTCCTCAATTCTTTATTCAGTTGATTGGGCTTTTGCGAAATGCGGCGCTTAATTCCCTAAAATACAAGCAAGAGTTGGCCTTGGTTCGCGAACAAAATATTGACATTACGCATTTTGAAGAAGACTTGGATGCCTTTAAGTTAGCTTTTGCCAAGAACTACAACTCTGCTTCGACCAACTTTGGCAAAGCTATTGATGAAATTGACAAGGCCATCAAACGCATGGAAGAAGTTAAGAAATTCCTGACAACATCTGAAAACCAACTCCGCCTTGCAAACAATAAATTGGAAGATGTTTCCGTCAAAAAATTGACCCGGAAAAATCCAACTATGAAAGCGAAATTTGAAGCGTTGAAGGGGAAATAGAAAGCAAAAATGAACGGTATTATCAACTTAAAAAAAGAAGCGGGGATGACCTCGCATGATGCGGTTTTTAAACTGCGTAAGATTTTGGACACCAAGAAGATTGGTCATGGTGGGACCTTGGATCCGGATGTGGTGGGTGTTTTGCCTATTGCGGTTGGCAAGGCGACCCGCATGGTCGAGTTTATGCAGGATGAGGGCAAGGTCTATGAGGGGGAAATCACTCTCGGCTATTCCACGACGACTGAGGATGCCAGTGGGGAAGTGGTCGCGGAGACACCTGTTTTATCGCCCTTGGATAAAAAGCTTGTTGATGAAGCAATCGCTAGTTTGACTGGGCCTATTACCCAGATTCCACCTATGTATTCGGCTGTCAAGGTCAATGGTCGCAAGCTCTATGAGTATGCGCGAGCTGGTCAGGAAGTGGAGCGTCCAGAACGTCAGGTGACCATTTATCAATTTGAACGAACAAGTCCGATTTCTTATGATGGCGAACTTGCACGCTTTACTTTTCGTGTGAAATGTAGCAAGGGAACCTATATTCGTACCTTATCGGTTGACTTGGGAGAGAAGCTTGGTTATGCGGCTCATATGTCACATCTGACACGGACTAGTGCAGCCGGTTTGCAGCTAGAAGACGCTATTACCTTGGAAGAAATTGCTGAAAAAGTAGAGGCTGGTCAACTGGACTTTCTCCATCCTCTAGAGATTGGGACAGGGGACCTCGTCAAAGTTTTTCTAAGTCCAGAAGAGGCTACAGAAGTGCGCTTTGGTCGTTTTATCGAACTCGAGCAAACAGAACAAGAATTGGCTGCCTTTGAAGATGATAAATTGCTAGCCATTCTAGAGAAACGAGGCAATCTATACAAGCCAAGGAAGGTTTTTAGCTAGTCTAACTGGGGTGTAGGGAGTGTTGTTTCCCCTAGACTATCCAAATCAGACTATAAATTTTGCAAAAAATGTGATAGAATAGACGACGGATAAAAAAACGGAGGATAGCATGCAAAATAGACCAATCATTATCGGAGTGACAGGTGGTTCTGGTGGAGGAAAAACCAGTGTTTCAAGAGCCATTTTATCGCATTTCCCTGATGAAAAGATTTCCATGATTGAGCATGATTCATACTACAAGGATCAGTCTCATTTGACCTTTGAAGAGCGTGTCAAAACCAACTATGACCATCCTTTTGCCTTTGATACAGATTTGATGATCGAGCAGATTAAAGAATTGTTGGCAGGGCGTCCGGTGGACATCCCGACTTATGACTATACAGAGCATACACGGAGTAGCAAGACCTATCGTCAGGATCCTCAAGATGTCTTTATCGTTGAGGGGATTTTGGTCTTGGAGGACAAGCGTCTGCGTGATTTGATGGATATCAAGATTTTTGTGGATACAGATGACGATGTGCGCATTATTCGTCGTATTAAGCGTGATATGGAAGAGCGTGGCCGTAGCTTGGATAGCGTTATTGACCAGTATTTAGGTGTGGTTAAACCTATGTATCATCAGTTTATCGAGCCGACTAAGCGTTATGCTGATATCGTCATTCCTGAGGGAGTCAGCAATACCGTGGCTATCGACCTTTTGACGACCAAGATTGCAAAGATTTTGGAAGAAGCTCGAAATAGTAAATAAACAGATGTGGAGGCCTTGCCTCCTTTTTCTATTTTTCCCTCATAATGGTACATAAATGAAGATTTTTAGGCATATTTTTGGTATAATAATACCCATGAAAGAGCAAGAAAATGAATAGTAGGTGGAGATGGAAAAGTATTTATCGGTAACAACTTTGACCAAGTATCTGAAAATGAAATTCGATAAAGACCCTTACTTGGAACGGGTCTATTTAACTGGTCAAGTTTCCAACTTTCGTAAACGACCTACTCACCAATATTTCTCCCTAAAGGATGACCATGCAGTTATTCAAGCGACCATCTGGTCTGGGATTTATCAGAAATTAGGCTTCGACCTTGAAGAAGGGATGAAGATCAATGTGATTGGGCGTGTGCAGGTCTATGAACCAAGTGGTAGCTACTCCATCATCATTGAAAAAGCTGAGCCTGATGGGGTTGGTGCGCTTGCGATTCAGTTTGAACAACTCAAGAAAAAATTGACAGAAGAAGGCCTGTTTCAAGAACGCTTCAAGCAACCTCTGCCCCAATTTGCTAAGCGAATCGGTGTAGTAACCAGTCGCAGTGGAGCCGTTATTCGAGATATTATCACGACAGTCAGCAGGCGATTTCCAGGTGTAGATATCCTTCTCTATCCGACTAAGGTTCAAGGAGATGGAGCAGCAGAGGAAATTGCTCGAAATATTGCGCGTGCCAATCAACGTGACGATTTGGATTTGCTGATTATTGGTCGTGGGGGTGGTTCTATCGAGGATCTCTGGGCCTTTAACGAAGAAATTGTGGTACGAGCTATTTTTGAGTCTCGTTTACCAGTTATCTCTAGTGTGGGGCATGAGACGGATGTGACCTTGGCAGATTTTGTGGCAGATCGACGCGCTGCAACGCCAACAGCGGCGGCTGAACTGGCAACACCTGTGACCAAGTTGGATCTATTAGCTCATTTGCAAAATCAGGAAAAACGGATGGCAACGGCAGTCCGAAATATCCTATCTAAGAAACAAGAAGCTTTGAAAAAATGCAGTCAGTCTGTTATCTTTAGACAGCCAGAGCGTTTGTATGATGGCTATATGCAACGCTTGGATCAACTGCAACTGCGCTTAAAACAAAGTTTACGAACACGGATTTCTGATAACAAGCAATTGGTCCAAGCAAGGACGCATCGACTGGTTCAATTATCACCTGTTACTAAAATCCAACGTTATCAAGATCGTCTAGGTCAGTTGGACAAGCTTCTCCGCAGCCAAATGGCTTTGGTTTATGATGCCAAGGTTGCTGAGGTCAAGCGACTTTCAGAAGCCTTGTTGATGTTGGATACCAGTCGAATCGTGGCGCGTGGTTATGCTATTGTCAAAAAAGAAGAGTCCGTTGTAGATTCGGTTGAGAGTTTGAAGAAAAAAGACCAAGTGACGCTTTTGATGCGAGATGGTCGAGTAGAATTAGAGGTTAAAGATGTCAAAACAAAAGAAATTTGAGGAAAATCTAGCAGAGCTGGAGACCATTGTCCAAAGTTTGGAGAATGGTGAAATTGCTCTGGAAGATGCGATTGCTGCCTTTCAAAAGGGCATGGTCTTGTCAAAAGAGCTCCAAGCGACGCTGGACAAGGCTGAAAAGACCTTGGTCAAGGTTATGCAAGAAGACGGAACAGAAAGTGATTTTGAATGAAGAAGCAAGAAAAATTAGCTCTTGTCGAGTCAGCCTTGGAAGATTTTTATGGAGACCAGCAGTTTGCCTCTAGTTTGCGTGAGTCTGTTCTCTATTCCATTCATGCTGGTGGCAAGCGTATTCGACCTTTTCTCTTGTTAGAAGTTCTGGAAGCCTTGCAGGTGGCTATTAAACCTGCTCACGCGCAGGTAGCTGCGGCCTTGGAAATGATTCATACAGGGAGCTTGATTCATGATGATCTTCCAGCTATGGATGATGATGATTACCGTCGAGGGCGTTTGACCAACCATAAGAAATTCGGTGAAGCTATGGCCATTTTGGCTGGAGATGCCTTGTTCCTAGATCCTTATGCCTTGATAGCGCAGGCAGATTTGCCAAGTCAGATCAAGGTGGACTTGATTGCTAACTTATCCTTTGCTTCAGGTAGTCTGGGAATGGTTGCAGGGCAAGTTTTGGATATGGAAGGCGAACACCAGCATTTGTCTTTAGAAGAACTCCAGACCATTCATGCTAATAAGACTGGGAAATTACTAGCCTATCCCTTCCAAGCAGCTGCTATTATAGCTGAATTGGTTCCTGAAATACAAGCAAAACTGAAAACTGTTGGTGAATTGATTGGGCTTGCCTTTCAAGTTAGAGATGATGTGCTAGATGTGACAGCTAGTTTTGAAGAAATCGGCAAGACACCACAAAAGGACTTGCAGGCAGAAAAGTCAACCTATCCTGCCTTGTTGGGCTTGGAAGAGGCCATTGCCTTTTGTAACCAAACCTTGAATCAAGCTAATGCAAAACTAGAGGAAATTGCTCAGCAGGTTCCCTTTGAAACAGAATCAATTGTAAGTGTAGTAGAAAGTTTGAGAATCAATGGCTAAGGAAAGAGTGGATGTACTAGCTTATAAACAGGGCTTGTTTGAAACGCGAGAACAGGCCAAGCGCGGTGTCATGGCTGGACTAGTCGTAGCAGTCCTGAATGGAGAACGGTTTGATAAACCAGGAGAGAAAATCCCGGACGACACCGAGCTAAAACTCAAGGGTGAAAAACTCAAGTATGTCAGCCGTGGTGGCTTGAAATTAGAAAAGGCCTTGCAGGTATTTGATTTGTCAGTTGATGGAGCGACCACGATTGATATCGGTGCTTCTACTGGAGGCTTTACCGATGTCATGTTGCAGAATGGTGCTGAGTTGGTCTTTGCAGTCGATGTTGGTACTAATCAATTGGCTTGGAAATTGCGCCAAGACCCACGAGTTGTCAGCATGGAGCAGTTCAATTTCCGCTATGCTGAAAAGACTGATTTCGAAAAGGAACCGAGCTTTGCCAGTATTGATGTGAGTTTCATTTCCCTTAGTCTGATTTTGCCAGCCTTGCACCGTGTCTTGGCTGATCAAGGGCAGGTCGTGGCTCTGGTTAAGCCTCAGTTTGAAGCAGGACGTGAGCAGATTGGGAAAAACGGAATCATTCGTGATGCTAAGGTCCATCAACATGTCCTTGAATCTGTCACAGCTATGGCAGTAGAGGAAGGCTTTTCAGTCCTTGGATTGGACTTTTCTCCCATCCAAGGCGGTCATGGAAATATTGAGTTTTTAGCGTATTTGAAAAAAGAAGAGTCAGCAAGCAATCAGGTTCTTGCTGAAATTGAAGAAGTAGTAGAGAGGGCGCATAGTCAATTTAAAAATGAATAAAAAAGAGAGACTTGAAAAAATTAGACGATTTGTGACAGATTATCAAATCGGCACGCAAGAAGAAATTGTAGAACATTTGAAAGAGGCAGGCATCACTGCCACTCAAGCGACAGTATCCCGAGATATCAAAGAGCTAGGTATTGTCAAAATTCCTTTGAGAGACAACACCTATGTCTATGAATTACCAAAATCAATCGTAAAAAGTTTGCAACTGGCTGAAGACAATATTGAGTCAGCTGAATTGATGGATAAGATGATCAATCTCCAAGTTATTCCAGGAAATACAGCTTTTGTAAAAGCTCAGTTAACCGAGACTTTTGCGGACAAGATTTTTAGCTGTTTAGCTGATGATAGTTCGATTTTAGTCATTGCCAGAAGTGAAAGTCTAGCTGAGGAAATCTTTGAACAAGTAAAAAATTGGTAGGTCTATATGTTACTTGAAATTTCGATAAAAAACTTTGCCATTATTGAGGCTATTTCTCTCAATTTTGAAAAGGGAATGACTGTCCTGACTGGTGAAACGGGTGCAGGGAAGTCGATTATCATTGATGCCATGAATATGATGTTGGGAGCTCGTGCGACGACAGATGTTATTCGTCATGGTGCGCCAAAGGCAGAGATTGAGGGGCTTTTCTCCGTTGAAAATAGTCGCCTTTTACAGGAAATTTTTGATGAGCAAGGTTTGGAAATGGGGGATGAAATTATCATCCGTCGGGAAATCTTGCAAAATGGTCGGAGTATCAGCCGTGTCAATGGCCAGATGGTCAATCTGTCTGTTTTGCGTGCTATTGGGCAACATCTGGTTGATATTCATGGTCAACATGACCAAGAAGAGTTAATGCGTCCCCAACTGCATATCCAGATGTTGGATGAATTCGGTGACGTAGCTTTTTGGGAATTGAAAGAAACCTATCAAACGAGTTTTGATGCCTATCGAAAAATGCGCAAGCAGGTTCTGGAAGTCAAGAAAAACCAACAGGAACACAAGGCACGTATCGAAATGTTGGAATTTCAAATGGCAGAGATAGAGGCAGCAAACTTGCAGGCTGGAGAAGACCTGGCTCTCAATCAAGAGCGAGAGAAGCTCCTCAACCATAAAAACATTGCGGATACGCTGACCAATGCCTATAGTATGTTGGACAATGAAGACTTTTCAAGTCTGGCCAATGTTCGTTCAGCTATGAATGATATGGAAAGTGTCGAAGAGTATGCCCCTGAATACCGTGAAATTTCAAGCTCTCTGTCTGAGACTTATTATGTCTTAGAAGACATTAGCAAGCGTCTGGAAGCTATTATTGAGGATCTTGATTTTGACGGCAATCGTCTCATGCAGGTTGAGAATCGTTTGGATCTCCTTCATACTATTACCCGTAAGTATGGTGGGACTGTAGACGATGTCTTACTTTATTTTGCCAAGATTACGGATGAATACAATCTATTGACAGGCAATAACCTTTCGTCTGAGGACATGGAAGCAGAGCTTAAGAAGTTGGAAGTCAATCTTGTCGATTTGGCAGGTCAACTTGCCTCTGCTCGTCATGACTTGGCTCAGCAGCTAGAAGCAGAGATTAAACAAGAACTACAGGATCTGTATATGGAAAAAGCCCAGTTTCAGGTTCGTTTTAGCAAGGGCAAATTCAGTCGTGAGGGAAATGAAATGGTTGAGTTTTACATTTCAACCAACCCTGGTGAAGACTTTAAACCCTTGGTCAAGGTTGCTTCTGGAGGGGAATTATCTCGTCTCATGCTAGCCATTAAGTCTGCCTTTTCTCGTAAAGAGGGCAAGACAAGTATAGTCTTTGATGAGGTGGATACGGGAGTTTCAGGTCGTGTAGCCCAGGCTATTGCGCAGAAGATTCATAAGATTGGCCAGCATGGGCAGGTTCTAGCTATTTCCCATTTACCACAAGTGATTGCAATTGCGGATTATCAATTCTTTATTGAGAAGATTAGCAATGACCATTCAACCGTTTCAACTGTTCGTCTCTTGACGGTTGAAGAGCGAGTGGAAGAAGTTGCTAAGATGTTGGCAGGTGATGATGTGACAGAAGCAGCTCTGACGCAAGCCAGAGAATTGTTGAGAAACAGGGAGAAATAAGATGACAGATTATTATGTAATTGGAGATGTTCATGGAAAAGCTGGAATGCTAGAAGACCTTCTCAAAACATGGGATGGTCAGACCCAGTTGCTCTTTCTAGGGGACTTGATTGACCGTGGTGAAGATAGTCGCCGTGTCCTAGAGATGGTTAAGGACTTGGTCGATAATCAAGGGGCTATCTGTTTGTCAGGAAATCACGAGTATATGTTTTTGACTTGGCTCGATAACCCAGAAGAAAGCTATGACCACTATCGTCGCAATGGTGGAGATACAACCATTAACTCTATCCTAGGTCGTCCCTTGGATGCACCAGTTGATGGAGTAGAAGATGCCAAGCGTGTCGCTACTGAAGCGGCAGACTTGGTCGAATTTATTCGTCAAATGCCATTTGTGGTAGAGACAGACAAGTATATCTTTGTTCACGCAGGTATTGATTTGACCTTGGACGACTGGCATGAAACCACAGATTATAAAAAAGTCTGGCTTAGAAAACCATTCCACGAAGCAGAAAATCATACTGGGAAAACCATTGTCTTTGGCCATACACCGGTTTATGGTTTGTTAAAGCAAGACCGAGGTATAGCTGAGCTTTGGATGACAGAAGATGGCAAGATTGGGATGGATGGAGGAGCTGTCTATGGTGGTGTCCTTCATGGGATTGTCTTTACAGACCAAGGGATGACAGAACACCACTTTATCGAAAATGACGGCTTTGTCGCTGAAGATTAGTACACCTAGCAGGGTATGGTCTTGTCAAAATGTCAAAAACAATTTATAATAAATAGATACCCTGAAAGGAAGAGAATCATGAACTTAGAAGAATTGAAAAAACGACAGGAGAAGATCCGTAACTTCTCTATTATCGCCCATATTGACCACGGAAAATCGACTCTAGCAGACCGCATTTTGGAAAAAACAGAGACGGTTTCAAGTCGTGAAATGCAGGCCCAGCTTTTGGATAGCATGGATTTAGAACGGGAACGTGGGATTACCATTAAGTTAAATGCCATAGAGCTCAATTACACTGCAAAAGATGGGGAAACTTATATTTTCCACTTGATTGACACACCAGGGCACGTTGACTTTACCTATGAAGTTTCACGTTCGCTCGCTGCCTGTGAGGGAGCGATTTTGGTGGTCGATGCTGCCCAAGGAATTGAAGCTCAAACCCTTGCCAATGTTTATCTGGCCTTGGACAATGATTTGGAAATCATGCCAGTCATTAACAAAATTGACCTACCAGCAGCAGATCCAGAGCGCGTGCGTACGGAGATTGAAGATGTCATTGGTTTGGATGCTAGTGAAGCAGTATTGGCTTCTGCTAAGGCTGGAATCGGTATTGAAGAAATCCTCGAGCAAATCGTAGAAAAAGTTCCAGCACCAACGGGTGATGTGACGGCGCCACTTAAGGCCTTGATTTTCGATTCTGTTTACGATGCTTACCGTGGGGTTATCCTCCAAGTGCGTGTCATGGATGGGGTTGTTAAACCTGGGGATAAGATTCAGCTCATGAGCAATGGCAAGACCTTTGATGTGACCGAAGTCGGTATTTTTACACCCAAAGCAGTTGGTCGTGATTTTCTTGCGACTGGGGACGTTGGTTACATTGCGGCTTCTATCAAGACGGTTCAAGACACTCGTGTGGGTGATACCGTTACCTTGGCAACCAATCCTGCGACAGAGCCATTACATGGTTACAAGCAGATGAATCCTATGGTTTTTGCAGGTCTCTACCCAATTGAGTCAAACAAGTATAATGACCTACGTGAAGCTCTTGAAAAATTGCAACTGAATGATGCTAGTCTCCAATTTGAACCAGAAACATCTCAGGCACTTGGATTTGGTTTCCGTTGTGGTTTCCTTGGACTTCTCCATATGGATGTTATCCAGGAACGTTTAGAGCGTGAGTTCAATATTGACCTCATCATGACAGCTCCGTCTGTTATTTACAAAGTTAATTTGACCGACGGTGAGTCTATGGATGTGTCTAACCCATCTGAGTTTCCAGACCCAACTAAGATTGCGACCATTGAGGAACCTTATGTTAAGGCGCAAATCATGGTACCACAGGAGTTCGTCGGAGCAGTAATGGAATTGGCTCAGCGTAAGCGTGGGGACTTTGTGACTATGGATTATATCGATGATAACCGTGTTAATGTCATCTATCAAATTCCACTTGCTGAAATCGTCTTTGACTTCTTTGATAAGCTTAAGTCTTCGACACGTGGTTATGCAAGTTTTGACTACGAATTGTCAGAATATCGCCCATCTAAGCTGGTGAAAATGGATATCCTTCTCAATGGAGACAAGGTGGATGCCCTCAGCTTTATCGTTCACAAGGACTTTGCCTACGAACGTGGGAAACTCATCGTTGATAAACTCAAGAAAATCATCCCTCGCCAACAATTTGAAGTTCCAATCCAAGCGGCTATTGGACACAAGATTGTCGCTCGTACTGATATCAAGGCCCTTCGTAAGAACGTACTTGCTAAATGTTATGGTGGTGACGTTTCTCGTAAACGTAAACTCCTTGAAAAACAAAAAGCTGGTAAGAAACGTATGAAAGCTATCGGATCAGTAGAAGTTCCGCAAGAAGCCTTCCTCAGCGTCTTGAGTATGGATGAAGAATAAGTTATCAGAAATGCCTTTCCTTGTTCATAGGAAATTTATATAAGAATCAATAGTAAAGCAGGCTTAGATGGTCTGCTTTTTTAGTTTTCATACTCTTCGAAAATCTCTTCAAACCACATCAGCGTCTCCTTGCCGTAGATATGATCACTGACTTCGTCAGTCTTATCTACAACCTCAAAACAGTGTTTTGAGCAACCTGCGGCTAGCTTCCTAGTTTGCTCTTTGATTTTCATTGAGTA
>NZ_VMLJ01000044.1:0-29872 GCF_013276615.1 Streptococcus sp. 1621 | reverse complement strand
TTACTTTGAGAAGTTAGCATGCACCTGTGTAAATAAAACTAAAGAGTTTCGTCTGTTGACAAAAGTCATTCTCTTTAGTAGAATAGAATATGCGATGAGTCGATAGGTAGTCCTCGGACTACTATTGAGCATAAGGAGGTCATAACGCAGGAGCGGACCTTGATGAGTTGTGTGAACCTGCTCATCACATGAAGATGCCTCTTAGTCCCTAGTTTAGCGACTGGGGATTTTTATTTTCCAAAAAATGATGAAAAAGCTTTGCAATTCATGGAAAAAGTAGTATAATACTTCTATTATAGAAATTTTTAGAAAATTCCGAAAGAGGTTATTTATGGGATATACAGTTGCTGTAGTCGGCGCGACAGGTGCTGTCGGTGCTCAGATGATAAAAATGTTGGAAGAATCAACACTTCCAATTGATAAAATTCGTTTACTTGCTTCTGCACGTTCAGCAGGTAAGACTTTGAAATTTAAAGACCAAGATATTACGATTGAAGAAACGACTGAAACTGCTTTTGAAGGAGTTGATATTGCTCTCTTTTCAGCAGGTGGTTCTACATCAGCTAAGTATGCACCATACGCAGTGAAAGCTGGCGCAGTAGTAGTAGATAATACATCTTACTTCCGTCAAAATCCAGATGTTCCTTTGGTTGTTCCAGAGGTCAATGCTCACGCACTTGATGCCCACAACGGGATTATTGCTTGCCCTAACTGTTCAACAATCCAAATGATGGTGGCTCTTGAGCCAGTTCGCCAAAAATGGGGCTTGGACCGTATCATTGTTTCAACTTATCAAGCCGTTTCAGGTGCTGGTATGGGAGCAATTCTTGAGACACAACGTGAGCTTCGTGAGGTCTTGAATGACGGAGTGAAACCACGTGATTTGCATGCCGAAATCTTGCCTTCAGGTGGTGACAAGAAACACTATCCTATCGCCTTTAACGCTCTTCCACAAATCGATGTCTTCACTGACAATGATTACACATACGAAGAGATGAAGATGACCAAGGAAACTAAGAAAATCATGGAAGATGATAGCATTGCAGTATCTGCAACATGTGTGCGTATTCCAGTCTTGTCAGCTCACTCTGAGTCTGTTTACATCGAAACAAAAGAAGTGGCTCCAATAGAAGAAGTCAAAGCAGCTATCGCAGCCTTCCCAGGCGCTGTTCTTGAAGATGATGTAGCTCATCAAATCTATCCGCAAGCCATCAATGCAGTTGGTTCACGTGATACCTTTGTTGGTCGTATCCGTAAAGACTTGGATGCAGAAAAAGGAATTCACATGTGGGTTGTTTCAGATAACCTTCTCAAAGGTGCTGCTTGGAACTCAGTTCAGATTGCTGAAACTTTGCACGAACGTGGATTGGTTCGTCCAACAGCTGAATTGAAATTTGAATTAAAATAGTCATATAATTTAGGAGTTCAGATGAACTCCTTCTTTGAAATAGAGAGGTGTTTTCATGTCTTATAAAGATTTAAAAGAGTGTAAAATCATCACAGCCTTTATTACCCCCTTTCACGAGGATGGTTCCATCAACTTTGATGCTATTCCAGCCTTGATTGAGCATTTGTTGGCGCATCATACTGACGGAATTCTTCTTGCAGGGACCACTGCTGAGAGTCCAACCTTGACCCACGATGAGGAGTTGGAACTGTTTGCGGCTGTACAAAAGATTGTCAATGGACGAGTTCCTTTGATTGCGGGTGTAGGTACCAATGATACGCGTGACTCTATCGAGTTTGTCAAAGAAGTAGCAGAATTTGGTGGCTTTGCTGCTGGACTTGCAATCGTCCCTTACTACAATAAACCTTCTCAAGAAGGAATGTACCAGCACTTTAAAGCTATTGCAGACGCTTCTGACTTACCTATTATCATTTATAATATTCCAGGTCGTGTGGTTGTGGAATTGACTCCAGAAACCATGCTTCGCTTGGCTGACCATCCAAATATCATTGGTGTTAAGGAATGTACCAGTCTTGCCAATATGGCTTACTTGATTGAGCATAAGCCAGAAGAGTTCTTGGTCTATACAGGTGAAGATGGAGATGCTTTCCATGCCATGAACCTTGGTGCGGATGGGGTTATCTCTGTTGCCTCTCATACAAATGGTGATGAAATGCACGAGATGTTTACTGCCATTGCAGAAAGCGATATGAAGAAAGCCGCAGCTATTCAACGTAAATTCATTCCTAAGGTCAATGCCCTCTTCTCTTATCCAAGTCCTGCTCCAGTTAAGGCAGTTTTGAACTACATGGGATTTGAAGCTGGACCAACTCGTCTACCTCTTGTTCCAGCACCAGAAGAAGATGCTAAACGCATTATCAAGGTTGTCGTAGATGGCGACTACGAAGCAACCAAGGCAACTGTAACAGGGGTTTTAAGACCAGATTACTAATAAGACAATAAAATCCATGACCGCAAGAACGATCATGGATTTTTCTTATTTTCCTAAACAGAATTGGCTAAAGAGTTGGGTGATGAGTTCATCAGGAGCAGCATCCCCAGTAATTTCTCCGAGGATTTCCCAAGTACGAGTCAAATCAACTTGAAGTAAATCAACTGGCATCCCCAGTTCAAGACCTTCGTTTACAGCTTGTAGGCTTTCAACTGCTTTCTCAATTAAGGAAATGTGACGGGCATTTGACAAGTAGGTAGCATCTTGCTCAACTAAGCCAGCATTTTCAAAGAAGAGGTTGTTAATTCTCTCTTCAATCTTATCGATATTTTGGTTTTTAAGGACTGAAATACGAATAACGTCTTCAGGTAGTTCCGAAGCTTCAATCGCTTCTGGCAGGTCGGTTTTATTAAGAAGAATAATACGGTTTGTATCTTGGCTAATCTCAAGAAGTTGTTGGTCTTGGGCGGTTAGTGGTTCACTGGCATTTAGCACCAGTAGAACCAAGTCGGCTTCCTTGAGGGCTTTTTTCGAACGCTCAACACCTATTTGTTCCACGATGTCATCCGTTTCACGAATACCGGCCGTGTCAATCAATTTTAGAGGAACACCGTTGATGTTGACGTATTCTTCTATGACATCACGTGTGGTACCAGCAATGTCTGTAACGATAGCCTTGTCCTCACGCAAGAGATTGTTGAGGAGGCTAGATTTCCCAACGTTGGGACGTCCGATGATGGCAGTGGAAATTCCTTCACGAAGGATTTTACCGCGACGGGCTGTCCTAAGGAGATTGGTTAGCAATTGCTCAAACTCCCTAGTCTTCTCACGGACAACAGCAGTAGTGGCTTCTTCAACATCGTCATACTCAGGATAGTCGATATTAACCTCAACTTGGGCAAGTGTGTTAAGGATTTCTTGACGGGTATTGTTAATCAGGTCAGAAAGGGAACCATCTAGTTGTTTGACCGCAATGTTCATGGCTTTATCTGTCTTAGCACGGATGATATCCATCACGGCCTCAGCCTGTGTCAAGTCTACGCGACCGTTTAAAAAAGCACGTTTGGTAAATTCACCAGGTTCTGCCAACCGAGCTCCTTCACGGATAGCTAGCTGGAGAATCTCATTGGTTACCGCAATTCCACCGTGGGTGTTAATCTCGATAATATCCTCACGGGTGAAGGTCTTTGGAGACTTCATAGCTCCAACCATAACCTCGTCCATGACCTTCCCTGTCTGAGGGTCAACAATATGACCGTAGTTGAGAGTGTGGCTAGCAACCTGACTCAAGTCTTTTCCTTTAAAAATCTTTTGCGCAATAGCAAAACTGTCTGTTCCGCTCAGGCGGACAATACCAATAGCCCCTTCACCTAGGGGAGTAGAGATAGCAGCGATGGTATCAAATTCACGTGTAATCATAATGTTTCCTTTAATAAATAGATCTTTTATTGGAAATTTTTCCAAGTCTCTTTTCAAATTGTAACAAATTTGAACTATTTCTTCAATGGATGCTACTTGGAGATTGAAAAAGCCTAAGCAATTCTGCTTAAGCTAGCTTATTTGGTGCGCATTTCCCCTTGTGGGAAGTAAGTTCCTTCTGGCATGTCGTTGATGATGACATGGACAGCAGATTGAGGGGCTCCAGTGTTGCGAACAACAGCTTCTGTTACTTCCTTAGCAAGAGCTTTCTTTTGCTCGAGCGTGCGTCCTTCAAATAAATCGATGCGTACAAATGGCATAATGGCTTCCTCCACTAGTTTTTGATTTCTTCTATTTTACCACATTTTGCCATTTAAAGCTTAAGAAAATTATGATATACTAGAATGTAGCAAAAATTTAGAAATGGACGTGAAGCAAGAAACATGGCACAGTTGTATTATCGTTATGGGACCATGAACTCTGGTAAGACGATTGAGATTCTCAAAGTGGCCTATAACTATGAGGAGCAAGGAAAAGGTGTTGTAATTATGACCTCGGCTCTGGATACGCGTGACGGTGTTGGCTATGTGTCGAGTCGAATTGGCATGAAACGCCCTGCCATTGCGATTGAGGAAACGACGGATATCTTTGGATTTATCCGAGATTTACCTGAGAAACCATACTGTGTTTTGGTCGATGAAGCCCAGTTTCTCAAACGTCATCATGTTTATGACCTAGCTCGTGTTGTAGACGAGTTAGACATACCCGTTATGGCATTTGGTTTGAAAAACGACTTTCGCAATGAACTATTCGAAGGTTCCAAGTATCTCTTGCTTTTATCAGACAAGATCGACGAAATCAAGACCATCTGTCAGTATTGCAAGAAAAAGGCGACTATGGTTTTGCGAACACAGGATGGACTGCCCGTTTATGATGGTGAGCAGATTCAAATAGGTGGCAATGAAACCTATATCTCAGTTTGCCGTAAACATTATTTTGCCCCTGAAATCAATAAGGAGAATGAAGAAAAATGAACATCTATGATCAACTACAAGCTGTAGAAGACCGTTATGAAGAATTAGGAGAGTTGCTCAGTGACCCAGATGTGGTTTCGGACACTAAGCGTTTCATGGAACTTTCGAAAGAAGAGGCTTCTACTCGCGATACGGTAACAGCCTACCGTGAGTACAAACAAGTCCTTCAAAACATCGTTGACGCTGAAGAGATGATTAAGGAATCAGGCGGAGATGCGGACTTGGAAGAAATGGCCAAGCAAGAGCTCAAAGATGCCAAGGCTGAAAAAGAAGAATACGAAGAAAAACTGAAAATCTTGCTCCTTCCTAAAGATCCAAACGATGACAAGAACATCATCCTTGAAATCCGTGGAGCAGCTGGTGGAGACGAAGCAGCACTTTTCGCTGGAGACCTTCTAACCATGTACCAAAAGTATGCGGAAGCCCAAGGTTGGCGTTTTGAAGTCATGGAAGCCTCTATAAATGGCGTCGGTGGTTTCAAAGAAGTGGTTGCCATGGTTTCTGGTCAGTCTGTATACTCTAAGCTTAAGTACGAATCAGGTGCCCACCGTGTGCAACGTGTCCCTGTGACAGAAAGCCAAGGTCGCGTACATACTTCGACAGCGACAGTTCTTGTCATGCCTGAAGTGGAAGAAGTAGAATACGATATTGATCCAAAAGACCTTCGTGTTGATATTTACCACGCATCAGGTGCTGGTGGACAGAACGTCAACAAGGTTGCAACTGCCGTTCGTATCGTTCACTTGCCAACCAATATCAAGGTTGAGATGCAGGAAGAACGTACCCAGCAGAAGAACCGTGAGAAGGCTATGAAGATTATCCGTGCGCGTGTTGCTGACCACTTTGCTCAGATTGCACAAGATGAACAAGACGCTGAGCGTAAGTCGACAATTGGTACTGGGGACCGTTCAGAACGTATCCGTACTTATAATTTCCCACAAAACCGTGTGACTGACCACCGTATCGGCTTGACCCTCCAAAAACTAGATACTATTTTGTCTGGTAAATTGGATGAGGTTGTGGATGCCTTGGTGCTTTATGACCAAACACAAAAATTAGAAGAATTAAACAAATAATGAAATTAGCTCAATTATTTTCAGATTTTGAAGAAGAATTGATAAGAAAAGGAGAGGAAGCAGAAAGCCTCTCTTTTGTCTATCGTAGCCTGAAAAATCTATCTTTTACAGACTTTGTTTTTGCCCTCCAGAAAGAGGTAACAGAGGAAGAAAAACAATTTGTAAAAGGAATTTTTCAACAGTTAGCAGCTCATAAACCGGCACAGTATATCATTGGACAGGCAGATTTTTATGGAATGCAGCTAAAAGTGGATGAACGAGTATTGATCCCTCGTCCAGAGACAGAGGAATTGGTTGAGCTTATCCTAGCTGAAAATCCTGAGACGAATTTTTCAGTTCTGGATATTGGAACAGGTAGTGGAGCTATTGCTCTCGCCTTAGCAAAAAACAGACCAGATTGGTCAGTGACAGCAGCAGATATTTCCCAAGATGCTTTAGATGTATCCAGCGAAAATGCTAAAAATCAAAATCTTCAAATATTTTTAAAAAAATCTGACTGTTTTACAGAAATTTCTGAAAAATATGATATAATTGTTTCCAATCCACCCTATATCTCTCGTGAAGATGAGTCAGAGGTCGGCTTGAATGTTTTGCATTCGGAGCCTCATCTAGCTCTATTTGCAGATGAGGATGGCCTAGCTATTTACCGTAGAATTGCGGAAGATGCAAAAGACTATCTCAAAGATGGTGGTAAGATTTACCTTGAAATTGGATACAAGCAAGGTCAAAGTGTTCCTGAACTTTTTAGGAAACATCTTCCTGAAAAGCGAGTACGAACACTCAAGGACCAATTTGGTCAAGATAGGATGGTCGTGGTTGATGATGGACAGGATTAGACAAGAGTTGGAAAAGGGCGGAGCAGTCGTTCTGCCTACAGAGACGGTTTATGGTCTTTTTGCCAAGGCGCTAGACGAAAAAGCAGTTGACCATGTTTACCAGCTCAAACGTCGTCCTAGAGACAAGGCACTCAATCTCAATATTGCCTCTTTAGAGAATATCTTACACTTTTCAAAGAATCAGCCAACTTATCTACAAAAACTTGTCGAGACCTTTTTACCAGGTCCCTTGACCATTATTCTCGAAGCTAATGACCGAGTTCCCTATTGGGTCAATTCTGACCTTGCAACTGTTGGATTTCGGATGCCAAGTCATCCTATCACGCTTGATTTGATTCGAGAGACAGGTCCTTTGATTGGGCCGTCTGCCAATATTTCAGGTCAGGCAAGTGGAGTGACCTTTGAACAAATTCTGAAGGATTTTGACCAAGAAGTTCTGGGTCTGGAAGACGATGCTTTTCTAACTGGACAGGATTCAACTATTATAGATTTGTCTGGAGACAAGGTGAAAATCTTACGCCAAGGGGCGATTAAGCGAGAAGATATTCTTACTCGGTTGCCAGAGATTTCTTTTGAGGAGGCATGAAATGCTAAGAGATTTGCAAGAAACAGATGTGAAAGCTATATGTGACATCAACCAAGAGGCTTTGGGTTATTCTTTTAGTCCAGATGAAACGGCTAGTCAATTAGCTAGATTATCTCAGAATTCACATCATTTTCTACTTGGCTATGAGGATGAAGCTAGTCATGCCTTGCTTGGATATGTCCACGCTGAAGTTTACGAATCACTCTATTCCAAAGCAGGATTTAATATCTTAGCCTTAGCAGTTTCACCTCAAGCGCAAGGTCAAGGTATTGGTAAAAGTTTACTACAAGGGTTGGAAGAAGAAGCCAAAAGACGTGGTTATGGGTTTATCCGTTTAAACTCTGCCGATCATCGTCTGGGAGCTCATGCATTTTATGAAAAAGTTGGTTATACTTGTGATAAAGTGCAGAAACGGTTTATTCGCATCTTTTAGTTTGATTTTCTAATAAGAAAATTAAACTAATGGACTAGTCACACAATAAAGGAGAAGACCTATGATTTTTGATAAAGATGATTTTAAAGCATACGATGCTGATCTCTGGAATGCTATTGCCAAAGAAGAAGAACGCCAGCAAAACAATATCGAGTTGATTGCTTCGGAAAACGTAGTTTCCAAGGCTGTTATGGCAGCTCAAGGGTCTATCTTGACGAATAAATACGCCGAAGGCTACCCAGGCCGCCGTTATTATGGTGGAACGGATGTGGTAGACGTGGTAGAGACTCTTGCCATTGAACGCGCAAAAGAAATTTTCGGCGCTAAATTCGCTAATGTCCAACCTCACTCAGGAAGCCAAGCTAACTGTGCGGCTTACATGGCCTTGATTGAGCCAGGTGATACCGTTATGGGGATGGATTTAGCAGCAGGTGGACACTTGACCCACGGAGCTCCAGTTAGTTTCTCAGGTCAAACCTACAACTTTGTTTCTTATAGTGTGGATCCTGAAACAGAACTCTTGGACTTTGATGCTATCTTGAAACAAGCCCAAGAAGTCAAACCAAAACTAATCGTAGCAGGTGCTTCAGCCTATTCTCAAATTATCGACTTTTCAAAATTCCGTGAAATTGCGGACGCTGTTGGGGCTAAACTTATGGTAGATATGGCTCATATCGCTGGTTTGGTTGCTGCTGGTCTACATCCAAGCCCAGTACCATACGCTCACATCACGACAACAACGACCCACAAAACCCTTCGTGGCCCTCGTGGTGGTTTGATTTTGACCAATGATGAAGACTTAGCTAAGAAAATCAATTCAGCTATTTTTCCTGGTATTCAGGGTGGTCCTTTGGAGCACGTTGTGGCGGCTAAAGCTGTTTCCTTCAAAGAAGTTTTGGATCCAGCCTTCAAGGAATATGCTGCTAATGTTATCAAGAACAGCAAGACTATGGCAGATGTCTTCTTGCAAGACCCTGATTTCCGTATCATTTCTGGCGGAACTGAAAACCACCTCTTCCTAGTGGATGTGACTAAGGTTGTAGAAAATGGCAAAGTTGCCCAAAACTTGCTGGATGAAGTCAATATTACCCTAAATAAAAACTCAATCCCTTACGAAACCTTGTCACCATTCAAGACAAGTGGTATTCGTATCGGAGCAGCAGCCATTACTGCACGTGGATTTGGTGAAGAAGAAAGTCGCAAAGTGGCTGAACTCATCATTAAAACCCTTAAGAATGCAGAAAATGAAGCTGTCTTAGAAGAAGTGAGAAGTGAAGTCAAAGTGTTGACAGACGCCTTCCCATTATACGAGGACTAAAACTTTTATGGACATTTATATTAAGAAAGCCATTATTCACCAGTTCAGTCCGGCTGATACCGAGCTGTTTCTAGCGGATAAGCTTCTCAATATTACTCCAAAAATCGAAGAATACCTGCGTAAAAAAATTGAACGTGTGTATTCAGATGAAGCCAAGACTGGGATTTTCGAGGAAGAAAATCCCTTCTTCAATCATATCACAGACGATTTGTTGGAGACATCAGTAGCACTAGCTAATCTCTGGAAAGAGGAGTTCAGCATTTCAGAAAATCTCAAGACCAATGACTTGATTTTTGCGCAATTTTCTAAAGAAGGTGTAGAACATTTTGCTTTCTTGCGAATTGCCCTGCGGGAGACCTTGACCCACCTCGGTGGAGAAGTTGATAATCCAATCAAGCTAACTCAGAATAACCTGCCTGGATTTGGGACGGGTGCTGACGAGGCCTTGGTGGTCAATCTTCAGAGTTGCAAGTACCACCTGATTGAAAAACGAATCAAGTACAACGGGACTTTTTTGAATTACTTTTCAGATAATCTTCTTGCTGTCGCCCCTAAGATTTCTCCTAAGAAATCTATCAAAGAACTGGAAAAAACGGCCCAGAGAATTGCTGAGACTTTTAACACAGATGACTTTCAATTTCAATCCAAGGTCAAATCAGCGATTTTCAACAATCTAGAAGAAAGCAATGAATTGTCACCTGAGAAATTGGCTAACGACCTTTTTGATAATAATCTGACGGCTCGTTTGAGCTTTATTGATCAAGTCAAGGAAGCTGTACCAGAGCCTGTTCAATTTGATGAAATTGATGCCAGTCGCCAGTTAAAGAAATTTGAAAATCAAAAACTCTCCTTGTCAAATGGAATTGAGCTCATCGTTCCCAATAACGTCTATCAAGACGCCGAGTCTGTTGAGTTTATCCAAAACGACAATGGAACTTACTCTATCTTAATCAAAAATATCGAGGATATCCAAAGTAAATAATGTTTAAACGAATTCGAAGAGTGCTTGTACTAGCAGTCTTCCTTTTTGCTGGCTACAAAGCTTACCGCGTTCATCAAGATGTCAAGCAAGTCATGACCTATCAACCCATGGTGCGAGAAATCTTGAGTGAAAAAGACACCCCAGCAAACGAAGAGCTTGTGCTCGCTATGATTTATACCGAAACAAAAGGAAAAGAAGGCGATGTTATGCAGTCTAGTGAGTCTGCAAGTGGTTCCACCAACACCATCAATGATAATGCCTCTAGCATTCGGCAAGGCGTTCAAACTCTGACAGACAATCTCTATCTAGCCCAGAAGCAGGGGGTAGATGTCTGGACAGCTGTTCAAGCCTATAATTTTGGTCCTGCCTATATCGATTTTATCGCACAAAATGGCAAGGAAAATACCTTGGCTCTGGCCAAACAGTACTCTCGTGAGACTGTTGCCCCCTTGCTTGGCAATACCACTGGAAAGACTTATAATTATATTCACCCCATTTCCATTTTTCATGGAGCCGAACTCTATGTAAATGGAGGAAACTATTATTATTCTAGACAGGTGCAACTCAACCTTTACATCATCAAATGTTTCACTCTCTTTTCAACATCTGGCTAATCCAGGTGTTTTTGTTATAAGTTTTCTTTAAGATAGATATATTACTCTAGAAAGGTAAAGGAGGGAATTCCCTATGAGAAAGAAACTCTTTCTGACCAGTGCTGCGGTCTTGTGGGCAGTAACAGCTATGAATAGCGCCCATGCAGCAACAGATGTTCAAAAAGTTATCGATGAAACCTATGTCCAACCTGAATATGTCCTAGGTTCTTCATTGTCTGAAGATCAAAAAAATCAAACCCTTAAAAAACTAGGCTACAATGCCTCAACAGATACAAAAGAACTCAAGACCATGACACCTGATGTCTATTCTAAGATTATGAATGTTGCCAATGACTCTAGCTTACAATTGTATTCATCAGCCAAGATTCAAAAACTAGGTGACAAATCACCACTTGAGGTCAAGATTGAAACTCCAGAAAACATTACTAAGGTGACGCAGGATATGTACCGAAACGCAGCCGTAACGCTGGGAGTGGAACATGCCAAAATCACTGTAGCAGCACCCATTCCAGTTACAGGTGAGAGTGCCTTAGCAGGGATTTATTATTCGCTAGAAGCTAATGGAGCCAAGGTGCCGCAGGCCAATAAAGATTTGGCTCAAGAAGAGCTAAAGGCTTTGTCAGATATCAATGCTGAAAATAAGGACAAATCAGGCTATGATGCTAATAAATTAAACGTTGCCCTAGCCGATATCAAGTCAGGACTCGCCAAAGCTAAAGAAAGCAAGGGAAATCTGACAGAGGAAGATGTCCGTAAAATTGTTGAAGATACCTTGAAAAATTACAAACTTGATCAGGTTATAACAGGAAACCAAATCAATATCATCATCAATTTTGCTTTGAATCTCTCAAAGAGTGATATCCTCAGCAATGCAGATTTCACTAAAACCCTAAATGACCTTAAACAAAGTATTGTTTCACAAGCTGGCGACAGTTTTAAAAATATCAACCTTAATTTTGATGCGGATAAGGCGCTAGAGGACGGTGGGAACTTCTTAAGCTCCCTCTGGCAAGCCATTGTCAACTTCTTCAAGAGTTTTGGTTCTTAAGAAAAATCATGGTATAATAGATGGTAACCGTAACGTTGCCGTCTTTTTTGTCGGCCAATAGAAAGAGAAGAGAATGTTAAAGAAAAATGATATTGTAGAAGTTGAAATTGTTGACTTGACCCATGAAGGTGCAGGAGTGGCCAAGGTGGATGGTTTGGTCTTTTTTGTAGAGAATGCTTTACCGAGTGAAAAAATTCTCATGCGTGTCCTCAAGGTCAATAAAAAGATTGGCTTTGGAAAAGTTGAAAAATACCTTGTCCAGTCACCACACCGTAATCAAGATCTAGATTTGGCTTACCTGCGTTCAGGAATCGCGGATTTAGGACACCTTTCTTATCCAGAACAGCTCAAGTTTAAAACTAAGCAAGTCAAGGACAGTCTATACAAGATTGCTGGAATTGCTGATGTAGAGGTTGCTGAGACGCTTGGTATGGAAAATCCAGTCAAGTACCGCAACAAAGCACAGGTCCCTGTTCGTCGTGTTAATGCTATCTTAGAAACAGGATTTTTCCGTAAGAATTCCCACGACCTCATGCCTCTGGAAGATTTCTTTATCCAAGATCCTGTGATTGATGAGGTAGTAGTAGCTCTACGTGACTTGCTCCGTCGTTATGACCTGAAACCTTATGATGAAAAGGAACAATCTGGCTTGATTCGAAATCTTGTGGTACGTCGTGGACACTATTCAGGACAAATCATGGTTATTTTGGTGACCACTCGTCCGAAGATTTTTCGTGTAGAGCAATTGATTGAACAACTAATCAAGCAGTTCCCAGATATTGTGTCTGTTATGCAAAATATCAATGACCAGAACACTAATGCTATTTTTGGTAAGGAATGGCGCACACTTTATGGACAAGACTATATTACCGACCAAATGTTGGGAAATGACTACCAAATCGCTGGACCCGCTTTTTACCAAGTCAATACTGAAATGGCTGAAAAACTTTATCAAACAGCCATTGACTTTGCTGAATTAAGAGCAGATGATGTGGTTATCGATGCTTATTCTGGTATTGGAACAATTGGCCTCTCTGTTGCTAAACATGTCAAAGAAGTTTATGGTGTTGAAGTCATTCCAGAAGCGGTTGAAAATAGCAAGAAAAATGCTAGCTTGAACGGCATTACTAACGCCTACTATGTCTGCGACACAGCTGAAAATGCTATGAAGACTTGGCTTAAAGATGGAATAGAACCAACCGTTATCTTGGTTGATCCTCCACGCAAGGGCTTAACCGAAAGCTTTATCAAGGCAAGTAGCCAAACAGGAGCTGATCGCATTGCCTATATTTCTTGTAATGTCGCAACTATGGCACGTGATATCAAACTCTACCAAGAGTTGGGATATGAGTTGAAGAAAGTACAGCCGGTTGACCTATTTCCCCAGACGCATCATGTCGAATGTGTAAGTTTGTTAGAGAAACGTAGTTAATCCTCAAAAGGTTCCCCAAACCTTTTGAGTTCCGCAGACTTACCATGTTGAGGCAGTATCACTGCTTGTACAAGCTGAGGTATCAGCGAAGTAGAAGTAAATGTTCTCCCATTCGATAGGACTCGTAGAATGAAGAGGAAAACCGACGAAACGATACGGTAAGTCCGAAACGCTCAGTGTGTAAGCTTGTTGCTAAAAGCGTAAAAACCTTTGAACGAAAGGAATAATAGACTTTCTGCGAAACAAAATATAATACAATAAAACTATGAATTCTGAAGCAAGTCAGCAATTAAGCGATAGCCGTTTCAAGAGCCTTGTAGGTGTTCAGCGCACGACTTTTGAAGAGATGTTAGCTGTGTTAAAAACAGCTTATCAACGTAAACGCGCAAAAGGTGGACGAAAACCCAAATTAAGCCTAGACTATCTCCTCAAGGTAACTATTCAATACATGCGAGAATAGCGCACTTATGAACAAATTGCGGCTGATTTTAGTATTCACGAAAGCAACTTAATCCATCGGAGTCAATGGGTTGAAGCAACTCTTATTCAAAATGGTTTTACGATTTCAAATTCTGCCCTAATTATAAAAAACAGTAAAATTCGAAGGATTGTAAGGTAAGAGTTTTTTTCTTTCTGAAAAAATGGTATAATAGCAATCAAAACTAGAAAATAAAACGGAATTTGGAACAGATTTGTCTGTATCCTAGTAGAGTGGTGATACTATGAAGATTAGTAAGAGGCACTTATTAAATTATTCCATCTTGATTCCCTACTTGCTTTTATCTATTTTGGGCTTGATTGTGGTCTATTCGACCACCAGCGCTATTTTAATTGAAGAAGGCAAGAGCGCCTTGCAATTGGTTCGAAATCAAGGAATCTTTTGGATTGTTAGTTTGATACTGATTGCCTTAATTTATAAATTGAGACTAGATTTTTTGAGAAATGAGCGACTAATCATTTTAGTTATATTGATAGAAATGGTTTTATTGTTTTTGGCTCGTTTTATTGGTATTTCCGTGAACGGGGCATACGGTTGGATTTCGGTTGCAGGAGTAACTATTCAGCCAGCTGAGTACTTAAAAATCATTATTATTTGGTATTTGGCTCACCGATTCTCCAAACAGCAAGAAGAAATAGCTATTTATGATTTTCAAGTTTTGACTCAAAATCAATGGCTTCCCCGTGCTTTTAATGATTGGCGATTCGTTCTCCTGGTTCTGATTGGAAGTTTGGGAATTTTCCCTGATTTAGGAAATGCGACTATTTTAGTATTGGTTTCCTTGATTATGTATACAGTTAGTGGAATCGCTTATCGTTGGTTTTCAACCATTCTGGCGCTCGTATCTGCCGCTTCTGTCTTTGTCTTGACCACTATCAGCCTAATCGGTGTTGAGACCTTTTCAAAAATTCCAGTATTTGGCTATGTGGCCAAGCGCTTTAGTGCCTTTTTTAATCCTTTTGCCGATCGTGCGGATGCGGGTCACCAGTTATCTAATTCTTATTTTGCCATGGTCAATGGCGGTTGGTTTGGTCTAGGTCTTGGGAATTCGATTGAAAAACGAGGTTATTTACCAGAAGCTCATACAGACTTTGTCTTTTCTATCGTGATTGAAGAATTTGGCTTTGTTGGTGCCAGTCTGATTTTAGCTCTCTTGTTTTTCATGATTTTGCGGATTATCTTGGTCGGTATCCGAGCGGAGAATCCTTTCAATGCCATGGTTGCACTCGGTGTCGGAGGGATGATGTTGGTTCAGGTATTTGTCAATATCGGAGGGATTTCGGGCTTGATTCCATCTACAGGAGTAACCTTTCCCTTCTTATCCCAGGGTGGAAACAGTCTTCTAGTCTTGTCAGTGGCAGTGGCCTTTGTCTTAAATATTGATGCCAGTGAAAAACGCGCTAAGTTGTACCGAGAATTGGAAAATCAACCAATGAACCTTCTGTGAAGTAGAATAAAGAAAGGATAGTCTATGTCTCTTCAAAAATTAGAAAATTATAGTAATAAAAGTGTTGTGCAAGAAGAAGTATTGATTCTAACAGAATTGCTGGAAGATATTACTAAAAATATGCTTGCCCCAGAGACCTTTGAAAAAATCATGCAGTTGAAAGAATTATCAACGCAGGAAGATTATCAAGGTCTAAACCGTCTAGTGACTAGCTTATCAAATGATGAAATGGTCTATATTTCACGCTATTTTTCAATCTTACCTCTTTTGATTAATATTTCAGAGGATGTGGATTTAGCTTATGAAATCAATCATCAAAATAATATTGATCAGGACTATTTAGGTAAATTATCTACAACGATCAAAATGGTTGCTGAAAAAGAAAATGCCGTTGAAATTCTTGAACACTTGAATGTTGTCCCTGTTTTGACAGCCCATCCAACACAAGTGCAACGCAAAAGTATGTTGGATTTAACAAATCATATTCATAGTCTTTTGCGTAAATACCGTGATGTTAAGTTGGGGTTGATCAATAAAGAAAAATGGCACAATGATTTGCGTCGTTACATCGAAATTATTATGCAGACAGACATGATTCGTGAGAAAAAATTAAAAGTGACTAACGAAATCACGAATGCTATGGAATATTACAACAGCTCCTTTTTGAAAGCTGTACCTCACTTGACGACGGAGTATAAGCGCTTAGCGCAAGCACATGGGTTGAATTTAAAACAGGCTAAGCCAATCACCATGGGTATGTGGATTGGTGGAGACCGTGATGGTAATCCCTTTGTTACAGCAGATACCTTGAAACAGTCTGCACTCACTCAGTGTGAAGTCATCATGAACTATTATGATGAAAAGATTTACCAACTTTATCGTGAGTTTTCTCTTTCAACTAGCATTGTCAATGTAAGTAAGCAAGTCAGAGAAATGGCTCGTCAATCCAAGGATAACTCGATTTACCGCGAAAAAGAGCTTTACCGTCGTGCCTTGTTTGATATTCAATCAAAAATCCAAGCAACAAAAACCTATCTGATTGAGGATAAGGAAGTTGGGACTCGTTATGAAACCGCCAATGATTTCTACAAGGATTTGATTGCCATTCGAGATTCTCTACTAGAAAATAAGAGCGAGTCCTTGATTTCAGGTGATTTTGTGGAATTATTGCAGGCAGTAGAGATATTTGGTTTTTACCTAGCATCAATTGATATGCGACAAGACTCTAGCGTCTATGAAGCCTGTGTGGCAGAACTCTTGAAATCAGCAGGAATTCATTCTCGATATAGCGAGTTGAGCGAAGAAGAAAAATGTGACCTTCTCTTGAAAGAGTTAGAAGAAGATCCCCGAATTCTTTCTGCGACTCACGCAGAGAAATCAGAATTATTAGCAAAAGAACTAGCTATTTTTAAGACGGCTCGTGTTTTGAAAGATAAGTTGGGAGATGATGTCATCCGTCAGACCATCATTTCACATGCAACCAGCCTTTCTGATATGCTAGAATTAGCTATTCTATTAAAAGAAGTAGGACTGGTGGATACGGAAAGGGCGCGTGTTCAGATTGTTCCCCTTTTTGAAACAATTGAAGACTTGGATCATTCAGAGGAAACAATGAGACAATATCTTTCTCTTCCTCTTGCCAAAAAATGGATTGCTTCACGTAATAACTATCAAGAAATCATGTTGGGCTACTCTGACAGTAATAAAGATGGCGGTTACTTGTCATCATGTTGGACCCTCTACAAGGCTCAACAACAATTGACTGCTATTGGAGATGAATTTGGCGTTAAGGTTACCTTCTTCCATGGCCGTGGTGGGACTGTCGGTCGTGGTGGTGGGCCAACCTATGAAGCCATCACATCTCAACCGCTCAAGTCTATCAAGGATCGTATCCGCTTGACGGAGCAGGGTGAAGTAATTGGCAATAAATACGGTAATAAAGACGCTGCTTACTATAACCTTGAAATGCTAGTATCGGCAGCTATTAACCGTATGATTACTCAGAAGAAGAGCGATACCAATACCTCAAATCGTTATGAAGCCATTATGGATCAAGTAGTGGACCGTAGTTACGATATCTACCGTGATTTGGTCTTTGGTAATGAGCATTTCTATGATTATTTCTTCGAGTCAAGTCCAATCAAGGCTATTTCAAGCTTTAACATTGGTTCTCGCCCAGCTGCCCGTAAGACGATTACTGAAATCGGTGGTTTGCGTGCCATCCCTTGGGTATTCTCATGGTCACAAAGTCGTGTTATGTTCCCTGGATGGTACGGGGTTGGTTCAAGCTTCAAGGAATTTATCGATAAAAATCCAGAAAATATTGCTATTTTACGAGATATGTACCAAAATTGGCCTTTCTTCCAATCGCTTCTTTCAAATGTTGATATGGTTTTGTCAAAATCAAATATGAATATTGCTTTTGAATATGCTAAACTTTGTGAAGACGAGCAAGTTAAGGCCATCTATGAGACTATTTTAAATGAATGGCAAGTTACTAAGAACGTTATCCTGGCTATTGAAGGACATGACGAACTCTTAGCTGACAATCCATATCTAAAAGCTAGTCTGGATTACCGTATGCCTTACTTTAATATTCTCAACTATATTCAGTTGGAGTTGATCAAACGCCAACGTCGTGGAGAATTGTCCAGTGATCAAGAACGATTGATTCATATCACCATCAACGGAATTGCAACAGGATTGCGTAATTCAGGCTAATCATTTTCAAAAGTGAAGATGAAAAAAATTCTAATAGACTATTGACAAGTAGTTTAAAAATGATATAATTTAACCATTCAGAAAAGTAATCGTACAAACTTTCAAGAGAGTCTGTGGTAGCTGAAAACAGATAAGTGGCGATGATGAAAATTGGGCTGAATGTTATTTAGAATTTGAAATCATAAAAATTCGGTGAGCACACCTTACAGTGCATCTCGTTATTGCGAGACAGAGCGATAGGGAAATTCCCTATAATTGAGGTGGTACCGCGCATCGACGTCCTCACACAAGTTTTTTGTGTGAGGACTTTTTTTGATGGAGGTTAGTATGGAAAGAAAACGATGGCGTCGCTTGTTTATACTCAATGAAAATCAAAGTACAAACTAGGAAGCTAGCCGCANNACACTGTTTTGAGGTTGTGGATAGAACTGACAGAGTCAGTATCATATACCTACGGTAAGGCGACGCTGACGTGGTTTGAAGAGATTTTCGAAGAGTATTAGATAAGTGAAGTATTTTAAAGGAATTAAAAAGGAGAAACAGAATGAAAAATAAACGTTTAATTGGAATTGTCGCTGCCTTAGCAGTCTTAGTAGCAGGAAGCTTGATTTACTCTTCAATGAATAAACCAGAATCTCAGAATAATAAGGATGAGAAGAAAATAACCAAGATTGGTGTGCTTCAATTTGTGAGCCATCCATCCCTTGATTTGATTTATAAAGGGATTCAAGCTGGACTTGCTGAAGAAGGATATAAAGATGACCAGTTGAAGATCGACTTTATGAACTCAGAAGGTGACCAAAGTAAGGTTGCGACAATGAGTAAACAATTGGTTGCAAATGGAAATGACCTTGTGGTTGGTATTGCAACACCAGCTGCTCAAGGTTTAGCTAGTGCCACAAAAGACCTACCTGTTATCATGGCCGCTATTACAGACCCAATTGGTGCTAACTTGGTTAAAGATTTGAAAAAACCAGGTGGCAACGTTACAGGGGTATCTGACCACAATCCAGCTCAACAACAAGTTGAACTCATCAAGGCTCTGACACCGAATGTGAAAACAATCGGAGCTCTTTACTCAAGTAGCGAAGACAATTCAAAAACACAGGTCGAAGAATTTAAGGCTTATGCTGAAAAAGCAGGTCTGACAGTGGAAACATTTGCAGTTCCTTCAACAAATGAAATTGCCTCAACTGTCACTGTTATGACTAGCAAGGTAGATGCTATTTGGGTTCCGATTGATAACACCATTGCATCAGGATTTCCAACGGTTGTCTCTAGCAATCAAAGTTCTAAGAAACCAATTTATCCAAGTGCGACAGCTATGGTAGAAGTAGGTGGTTTGGCATCAGTTGTAGTTGACCAACATGACCTTGGTGTGGCAACTGGTAAAATGATTGCACAAGTCTTGAAAGGTGCAAAACCAGCGGATACTCCAGTCAATGTATTTTCAACTGGTAAGTCAGTAATTAACAAAAAATTGGCACAAGAGCTAGGTATTACGATTCCTGAATCTGTTTTAAAAGAAGCAGGACAAGTGATTGAATAATCTGTAATGGAGGAGTTGGGGACATCTCCTCCAATTTTTTACAATAGAAATCATATAGAAAAGGTTAAGAAACAGATGATACTATCTATTATTTCTCAAGGATTTGTCTGGGCTATTTTAGGTCTGGGAATCTTTATGACATTTAGGATTTTAAACTTTCCAGATATGACGACAGAAGGTTCCTTCCCTCTTGGGGGAGCTGTTGCTGTCACTCTGATAACCAAAGGTGTAAATCCCTTTTTAGCGACACTTGTTGCTGTTGGAGCCGGTTGTTTGGCTGGAATGGCAGCAGGACTTCTTTATACAAAAGGGAAGATCCCAACCTTGCTCTCAGGGATTTTGGTGATGACTTCCTGTCACTCTATCATGCTCTTGATTATGGGACGTGCGAATTTAGGCCTGCTTGGAACCAAGCAAATTCAGGATGTTTTGCCTTTTGATTCAGACTTGAACCAACTCTTGACAGGTCTTATCTTTGTCAGTCTTGTCATTGCTCTCATGCTCTTTTTCTTGGACACCAAACTCGGACAAGCCTATATTGCTACAGGTGACAATCCTGATATGGCTAGAAGTTTCGGGATTCATACTGGACGCATGGAGCTCATGGGATTGGTCTTATCAAATGGTGTGATTGCCCTTGCAGGAGCTCTCATTGCCCAGCAAGAAGGGTATGCCGATGTATCTCGAGGAATCGGAGTTATCGTTGTGGGGCTTGCAAGTTTGATTATTGGAGAAGTTATCTTCAAGAGTTTGAGCTTGGCAGAACGTCTGGTTACCATCGTTGTAGGTTCTATCGCTTATCAATTCTTAGTGTGGGCAGTTATTGCGCTTGGCTTTAATACAAGTTACCTTCGTTTGTACAGCGCCGTGATTTTAGCAGTCTGTCTCATGATTCCAACATTTAAGCAAACAATCTTGAAAGGAGCCAAATTAAGCAAATGACAGCAATTGTAGAATTAAAAAATGCAACCAAAGTCGTTAAAAATGGCTTTGATGAAGAAAAGATTATTTTAAATGATGTTTCCTTAGAAATTTTTGAACGGGACTTTATCACGATTTTAGGTGGAAATGGTGCTGGGAAATCGACCCTCTTTAACACTATTGCAGGAACCTTGTCATTAACCAGTGGAACTATTCGTATCTTGGGTGAAGATGTTACCAAGTTTTCACCAGAGAAGCGAGCTAAGTATTTGTCTCGAGTTTTCCAAGATCCTAAGATGGGGACAGCTCCTCGTATGACAGTAGCTGAAAATCTTTTGATTGCCAAGTTTCGTGGTGAAAAACGTGGACTATTTCCACGACGCTTGACTAGCTATAAGGATGAATTTCAGACAACTATTGAAAAAGTAGGGAATGGTCTTGAGAAACACTTGAATACACCGATTGAGTTCTTATCAGGTGGGCAAAGACAGGCCTTGAGTCTCTTGATGGCAACCTTGAAGCGCCCAGAATTGCTCTTGTTAGACGAGCATACTGCAGCCCTTGATCCAAAGACCAGTGTCGCACTCATGGAATTGACGGATGAATTTGTTAAGAAGGATCAGTTGACAGCCCTTATGATTACCCATCATATGGAAGATGCTCTCAAATATGGCAATCGTTTGATTGTCATGAAAGAAGGACGAATTATCCAAGATTTGAAACAAGAAGAAAAAGCAAAAATGAAAATCTCTGATTATTATCAGCTCTTTGAATAAAGTAGGGAAAATGAGTGAAATGGTTTACTTTTTTTCTGAAATAAAGTATACTATATAAAGTAAACTATGATAACATGGAGGTATTGTGTATGGTTGACAAAAAAGTCATTGAAGAAATCAAAAACAATGCCAACATTGTGGAAGTCATAGGAGATGTGATTTCTTTACAAAAGGCAGGACGGAACTATCTAGGGCTCTGTCCTTTTCATGGTGAAAAAACACCTTCTTTTAACGTTGTAGAGGACAAGCAGTTTTACCACTGTTTTGGTTGTGGTCGCTCGGGTGATGTCTTTAAGTTCATCGAGGAGTACCAAGGGGTTCCCTTTATGGAGGCTGTCCAAATCTTAGGTCAGCGTGTCGGGATAGAGGTAGAAAAACCGCTTTATAATGAACAGAAGCCAGCTTCACCCCACCAAGCTCTTTATGATATGCATGAAGATGCTGCCAAATTTTATCATGCTATTCTCATGACAACGACCATGGGGGAAGAGGCCAGAAACTACCTTTATCAGCGTGGTTTGACAGATGAAGTGCTCAAGCATTTTCGGATTGGTTTGGCACCTCCAGAACGAAACTATCTCTATCAACGTTTGTCTGCTCAGTATCGTGAAGAGGATTTCTTGGATTCGGGACTATTTTACCTCTCGGATGCCAATCAATTTGTAGATACCTTTCACAATCGGATTATGTTTCCCCTGACAAATGACCAAGGAAAGGTTATTGCCTTCTCAGGTCGTATCTGGCAGAAAACGGATTCACAAACTTCTAAGTATAAAAATAGCCGATCGACTGCAATTTTTAACAAAAGTTACGAATTATATCATATGGATAGGGCAAAAAAATCTTCTGGTAAAACCAGTGAGATTTACCTCATGGAAGGATTCATGGATGTTATTGCAGCCTATCGGGCTGGAATCGAAAATGCTGTTGCGTCCATGGGAACGGCCTTGAGTCGTGAGCATGTTGAGCATCTGAAAAGGCTAACTAAGAAGTTGGTTCTTGTTTATGATGGTGATAAGGCTGGGCAAGCTGCGACATTGAAAGCGCTGGATGAAATTGGTGATATGCCTGTGCAAATCGTCAGCATGCCTGATAACTTGGATCCAGATGAGTATCTACAAAAAAATGGTCCAGAAGATTTGGCCTATCTGTTAACGAAAACTCGTATTAGTCCGATTGAGTTCTACATTCACCAGTATAAACCTGAAAATAGTGAAAATCTGCAGGCTCAGATTGAGTTTATTGAAAAAATAGCTCCCTTGATTGTTCAAGAAAAGTCTATCACTGCTCAAAACAGTTATATTCATATTTTAGCTGACAGTTTGGCGTCCTTTGATTATGTCCAGATTGAGCAGATTGTTAATGAAAGCCGTCAGGCACAAAGGCAGAATCGCATGGAAGGAATTTCCAGACCGACGCCAATCACTATGCCTGTCACCAAGCAGTTATCGGCTATTATGAGGGCAGAAGCCCATCTACTTTATCGAATGATGGAATCCCCTCTTGTTTTGAACGATTACCGCTTGCGAGAAGACTTTGCATTTGCTACACCTGAATTTCAGGTCCTATATGACTTGCTTGGTCAGTATGGCAATCTTCCTCCAGAAGTTTTAGCAGAACAGACAGAGGAAGTTGAAAGAGCTTGGTACCAAGTCTTAGCTCAGGATTTGCCTGCTGAGATGTCACCGCAGGAATTAAGTGAAGTAGAAATGACTCGAAACAAGGCTCTCTTGAATCAGGACAATATGAGAATCAAAAAGAAGGTGCAGGAAGCTAGCCATGTAGGAGATACAGACACAGCCCTAGAAGAATTGGAACGTTTAATTTCCCAAAAGAGAAGAATGGAGTAATAATGGCAACAAAACAAAAAGAAGTAACAACATTTGACGTACAAGTAGCAGAATTTATCCGTAATCATAAGCAAAAAGGGACAGCAACAGATGATGAAATCAATGCTAGTCTTGTCGTTCCTTTTACCTTGGACGCTGATGGGATTGAAGATCTCTTGCAACGGATTCAGGATGCGGGAATTTCTATCACAGATAACGAAGGAAATCCAAGTGCGCGTGTTCTTAGTACTGAAGAAGAACCAGAACTCAGCGATGAGGACTTGATTGGGTCAACTTCGGCTAAGGTCAATGACCCTGTCCGTATGTACTTGAAAGAGATTGGTGTCGTTCCTCTCTTGACCAATGAAGAGGAAAAAGAATTGGCACTGGCTGTTGAAGCGGGTGACATCGAAGCCAAACAACGTCTTGCGGAAGCCAACCTTCGTTTGGTTGTTTCTATAGCCAAACGCTATGTCGGTCGTGGTATGCAGTTCCTTGACTTGATTCAAGAAGGAAATATGGGCTTGATGAAGGCTGTTGACAAGTTTGATTATTCTAAAGGATTCAAGTTCTCAACTTACGCAACTTGGTGGATTCGTCAGGCTATCACTCGTGCTATTGCGGACCAAGCTCGTACCATCCGTATCCCAGTTCATATGGTTGAGACCATCAATAAATTGGTTCGCGAACAGCGGAATCTCCTTCAAGAATTGGGACAAGATCCAACACCAGAACAAATCGCTGAACGTATGGATATGACACCTGATAAGGTTCGTGAAATCTTGAAGATTGCTCAAGAACCGGTATCCCTTGAAACTCCAATTGGTGAAGAGGATGATAGTCACCTTGGGGACTTTATCGAAGATGAAGTGATTGAAAATCCAGTGGACTATACAACTCGTATCGTCTTGCGTGAGCAGTTGGATGAGGTCTTGGATACTCTTACAGACCGTGAAGAAAATGTTTTGCGTCTACGTTTTGGATTAGATGATGGAAAAATGCGTACCCTTGAAGATGTGGGTAAAGTCTTTAACGTAACTCGTGAGCGTATCCGTCAGATTGAGGCTAAAGCTTTGAGAAAACTACGCCAACCAAGTCGCAGCAAACCGCTTCGTGATTTTATTGAAGACTAAGAGTGAGGATGAATATGGCTTATACAGAAGAGCAAATTGAAAACATCAAAACACGAATTTTATCAGCCTTGGAAGAAGTTATTGACCCTGAGTTGGGAATCGATATTGTCAATCTTGGTTTGATCTATGAGATTCGTTTTGACGGCGACACAGGACAAACAGAGATTGATATGACTTTGACAACTATGGGTTGTCCCCTAGCTGACCTTTTGACGGATCAGATTTATGATGCTATGACAGAGGTTCCAGAAGTAACGGATACCGAAGTTAAATTGGTTTGGTATCCAGCCTGGACCGTTGAAAAAATGAGTCGCTATGCACGCATTGCCCTAGGCATTAAGTAAACATATAAAAGCATGTGAGAGACCCTTGGAAAGCGGAGGAAATTTCCCCTCTTTTCCTCTAGTCTCTCCTTTCTTTTGCTGATTTTATTCAAAGAAAATGATATAATAGTAGTTATGGAAAAAAAGAAATTACGCATCAATATGTTGAGTTCAAGTGAGAAAGTAGCAGGACAAGGAGTTTCAGGTGCTTACCGTGAATTAGTTCGTCTTCTTCACCGTGATGCCAAGGACCAATTGATTGTTACAGAAAATCTTCCAATAGAGGCAGATGTGACTCACTTTCATACAATTGATTTCCCCTATTATTTATCAACATTTCAAAAGAAACGCTCAGGGAGAAAAATTGGCTATGTGCATTTTTTGCCTGATACACTTGAGGGGAGTTTGAAAATTCCATTTTTCTTAAAGGGAATTGTTAAACGCTATGTATTTTCTTTTTACAACCGGATGGAGCACTTGGTTGTGGTCAATCCGATGTTTATCGAGGATTTGGTGGCAGCTGGTATTCCACGTGAGAAAGTGACATATATCCCTAACTTTGTCAACAAGGAAAAATGGCATCCCCTTCCACAGGAAGAGGTAGCGAGACTGCGTACAGAGCTAGGTCTTAGTGACAATCAGTTTATCGTAGTAGGTGCTGGTCAAGTTCAGAAGCGCAAAGGGATTGATGATTTTATCCGTCTGGCTGAGGAATTGCCTCAGATTACCTTTATCTGGGCTGGTGGTTTCTCTTTTGGTGGTATGACAGATGGTTATGAACGTTACAAGAAAATGATGGAGAATCCCCCTAAAAATTTGATTTTTCCAGGTATTGTATCGCCAGAGCGGATGCGCGAATTGTATGCCCTAGCGGATCTTTTCTTGCTTCCTAGTTACAATGAGCTCTTTCCGATGACGATTTTAGAGGCTGCTAGTTGTGAAGCTCCTATCATGTTGCGTGATTTGGATCTCTATAAGGTAATTTTAGAGGGAAATTATCGGGCGACAGCAGATAGAGAAGAGATGAAAGAAGCTATTCTGGAATATCAAGCGAATCCTGCTGCCTTAAAAGACCTCAAAGAAAAGGCTAAGAATATTTCCAGAGAATATTCAGAAGAGCATCTGTTACAAATCTGGTTGGACTTTTATGAGAAACAAGCCGCTTTAGGGAGAAAGTAAAAAGTGAGGTAATCTATGCGAATTGGTTTATTTACAGATACCTATTTTCCTCAGGTTTCTGGTGTTGCGACCAGTATTCGAACCTTGAAAACAGAACTTGAAAAGCAGGGGCATGCTGTTTTTATCTTTACGACGACAGATAAGGATGTCAATCGCTACGAAGATTGGCAAATTATCCGTATTCCAAGTGTTCCCTTTTTTGCTTTTAAGGATCGCCGCTTTGCCTATCGAGGCTTCAGCAAGGCGCTTGAAATTGCTAAACAATATCAACTGGATATTATCCATACTCAGACAGAATTTTCTCTTGGCCTGTTGGGAATTTGGATTGCGCGAGAACTGAAAATTCCCGTTATTCATACCTATCACACCCAATACGAAGACTATGTACATTATATTGCTAAGGGGATGTTGATTCGTCCTAGTATGGTCAAGTATCTGGTTAGAGGTTTTTTGCATGATGTGGATGGGGTGATTTGCCCGAGTGAGGTTGTCCGAGACTTGCTATCTGACTATAAAGTCAAGGTTGAAAAGCGGGTTATTCCAACTGGTATTGAGTTAGCTAAGTTTGAGCGTCCGGAAATAAAGCAAGAAAATCTGAAAGAACTGCGTACTAAACTAGAGATTCAAGATGATGAAAAGATGTTGCTTAGTCTTTCCAGAATTTCCTATGAAAAAAATATTCAGGCAGTACTAGCAGCTTTTGCAGAAGTTCTGAAAGAGGAAGACAAGGTCAAACTGGTGGTTGCTGGGGATGGTCCTTATCTGGATGACCTTAAAGAGCAAGCCAAGAAACTAGAGATTGAAGACTCTGTTGTCTTTACAGGGATGATTGCTCCTAGTGAGACCGCTCTTTACTATAAGGCGGCAGATTTTTTCATCTCGGCATCGACAAGTGAAACGCAAGGTTTGACATACTTGGAAAGCTTGGCCAGTGGAACGCCTGTCATTGCTCATGGAAATCCTTATCTGGACAATCTTATCAGTGATAAAATGTTTGGAACCTTGTACTATGGAGAACATGACTTGGCTGGCGCTATTTTGGAAGCCCTGATTGCAACGCCAGATATGAATGAGCATACCTTATCAGAGAAATTGTACGAGATTTCAGCTGAGAACTTTGGGAAACGAGTGCATGAGTTTTATCTGGATGCCATAATTTCAAATAACTTCCAGAAAGATTTAGCAAAAGATGATACGGTCAGTCAGCGTATCTTTAAGACAGTTTTGTATCTACCGCAAAAGGTGGTCGCTGTACCGGTAAAAGGCTCTAGACGCATGCTGAAGGCATCAAAAACACAGTTAATCAGCATCAGAGATTATTGGAAAAACAGTGAAGAATAGAAAGAGAAACAGCTATGAAAAAACAATTAATGAGAAGTGGTCATGATAAAAAGATTGCAGGTGTTTGTGCTGGAGTGGCTCATTATTTTGATATGGATCCCACTATTGTTCGTGTAATATGGGGTGTTCTTGCTTTTGGTTATGGAGCTGGAATTGTAGCCTATATCATTTTATGGATTATTGCACCAGTAGCAACTGACTATTGAAAACTAGCTGAATTCATGCTAAGATAATAGAAAATAGAATGTAACGAAGGAGAAAAAAATGGCATTTGGAGATAATGGAAATCGTAAAAAAACTATGTTTGAGAAAATAACCTTGTTTATCGTGATTATCATGCTAGTAGCAAGTTTATTGGGAATTTTTGCAACTGCAATTGGTGCCCTCAGTAATCTATAAAATAGATTCAAGAAAATTTTGTGACTGGGATTTCCCAGCCCTTTTTTAAAGTGAGAAGAAAAAATGAGTATGTTTTTAGATACAGCCAAGATCAAGGTCAAGGCTGGTAATGGTGGTGATGGCATGGTTGCCTTTCGCCGTGAAAAATATGTCCCTAATGGGGGTCCTTGGGGTGGTGACGGTGGTCGTGGAGGAAATGTGGTCTTCGTTGTAGACGAAGGTTTGCGTACCTTGATGGATTTCCGCTACAATCGTCATTTCAAGGCTGATTCTGGTGAAAAAGGGATGACCAAAGGGATGCATGGTCGTGGTGCTGATGACCTTAGAGTTCGAGTGCCACAAGGTACGACTGTTCGTGATGCAGAGACTGGCAAGGTTTTGACAGATTTGATAGAACACGGGCAAGAATTTATCGTTGCTCACGGTGGACGTGGTGGACGTGGAAATATCCGCTTTGCGACACCAAAAAATCCTGCACCTGAAATCTCTGAAAATGGAGAACCAGGTCAGGAACGTGAGTTACAATTGGAACTAAAAATCTTGGCAGATGTTGGTTTAGTTGGATTCCCATCTGTAGGGAAATCAACTCTTTTAAGTGTTATTACATCTGCTAAACCAAAAATCGGTGCCTACCATTTTACGACTATTGTACCAAATCTAGGAATGGTTCGTACTCAATCAGGTGAATCCTTTGCAGTAGCCGATCTGCCAGGTTTGATTGAAGGGGCTAGTCAAGGTGTTGGTCTGGGAACCCAGTTCCTCCGTCACATCGAGCGTACCCGTG
Organism: Streptococcus sp. 1621; assembly: GCF_013276615.1. Taxonomy (NCBI): domain Bacteria; kingdom Bacillati; phylum Bacillota; class Bacilli; order Lactobacillales; family Streptococcaceae; genus Streptococcus; species Streptococcus sp. 1621. Next base: position 1,794 of record NZ_VMLJ01000044.1, on the reverse strand, counting down.
TCATCCTTCATATTATTGATATGTCAGCTAGCGAAGGACGTGATCCTTATGAGGATTACCTAGCGATCAATAAAGAGCTGGAGTCATACAATCTTCGTCTCATGGAGCGTCCACAGATTATCGTAGCCAATAAGATGGATATGCCTGAGAGTCAGGAAAATCTTGAAGAATTCAAGAAGAAATTGGCTGAAAACTACGATGAATTTGAAGAGTTACCAGCTATCTTCCCGATTTCTGGATTGACCAATCAAGGTTTGGCAACGCTCTTGGATGCGACAGCTGAATTGTTAGACAAGACACCAGAATTCTTGCTCTACGACGAGTCAGATATGGAAGAAGAAGCATACTACGGCTTTGACGAGGAAGAAAAAGCCTTTGAAATTAGTCGTGATGACGATGCAACATGGGTGCTTTCTGGTGAAAAACTGATGAAACTCTTTAATATGACCAACTTTGATCGTGACGAATCAGTCATGAAATTTGCTCGCCAGCTTCGTGGTATGGGGGTTGATGAAGCCCTTCGTGCGCGTGGTGCTAAAGATGGTGACTTGGTCCGAATTGGTAAATTTGAGTTTGAATTTGTAGACTAGGAGACTGGTATGGGAGATAAACCGATATCTTTCCGAGATGCGGATGGAAATTTCGTTTCCGCTGCAGATGTTTGGAATGAAAAGAAATTGGAAGAACTATTTAATCGTCTCAATCCAAATCGTGCCTTGAGATTGGCACGAACTAAAAAGGAAAATCCATCTCAGTAAAGAAGATAAAAAAATTCCGTGCCTCATCAGACACGGGATTTTGTGGTACGACGGGATGTATAGCAAACTGAATCTGGAATAGCACAGCATATCTTCTAAAATATTGTTATCAATTGATTTGAATTTCAAAATTAAATTGTTTAATTCTTATTTCACTTTGTTATAGTATATCTGATGTCAAAGTTATCGGCGAGTCAAATAGCGATTCCCAAGCCTGACTATCGTGAGGTAGCGGATTAAAACGGTCTGGGGATAGACCGTTTTAAGTCTGACGCTGGAAATAAGAATCGTCAGAGGAAGGGATAGCGAAATCGTGGCTCTACGAACAGGAACGTGATAGTAAGGCGTATATAGTGGATAAGGGAGCTCAAAACTCTAAATTCCAAAAAGGTAGTCGTAACCTATATACATAAAGCACGAGAGTAATTGAATTTGGACTAAGGTTTTCTATTTTCACTGTAACCTTTTAACGTCCTCATATCTTGTATAAACGAGGATAGATGTACGACTTATCCCGTGAGGTCTATCACTATAAAGAGAAAACGACAGATAGAAGTGATCCTGAGTCACGGTTATCTTTAAAATAAATTGTCTGATAGGATGCTAGCCTGAAAACGTCTTGTTCATGAAATATAGGACGGTATGTATAAAACGCTTCTGTGAACTGAGAGAAGGGGGAGAAGTTCTTGCTAAAATTTAGTTGAACAGCCGTATTCCGATACTTAGATAAGGGAGCTAGTCTTAGCTCCTACTTGGTTTCAGGGGACAAAAAAGGGGCAATAGCGATTCGAGAAAGATTATACTCTTCGAAAATCTCTTCAAACCACGTCAGCGTCGCCTTGCCGTATATATGTGACTGACTTCGTCAGTCTTATCTACAACCTCAAAACGGTGTTTTGAGCTGACTTCGTCAGTTCTATCTACAACCTCAAAACGGTGTTTTGAGCTGACTTCGTCAGTTCTATCTACAACCTCAAAACGGTGTTTTGAGCTGACTTCGTCAGTTCTATCTACAACCTCAAAACGGTGTTTTGTG
>NZ_VMLJ01000043.1:0-1531 GCF_013276615.1 Streptococcus sp. 1621 | reverse complement strand
GCTAACTTCTCAAAGTAACTTCCACTTGCCTGACCAAAGTGGAAATTAGTCTAAAACGGATTTTTATGGTGGAATTAAGTGTGAGACGTTTGAGTTAGAAACGAGGTCTACTATGACAAAACATAAACACCTTACCCTTTCAGACCGTAATGATATCCAATTAGGTTTAGAGCGCAGTGAAACCTTCAAAGCTATTGGACAATCCATTCTAAAAGACCCGACTACTGTTTCTAAAGAAGTCAAACGAAACAGACAAGTCCGAGAGTCTACATGCCATAACCTTCCTTGCCCTCTACTCGACAAAGCTCCCTTTGTCTGTAACGGCTGCCCTAAAAGAAGACAGAATTGTGGCTATAAGAAGATCTTCTACCTCGCTAAGCAAGCTCAAAAACAATACGAACAAACTCTTGGCGAAGCTCGTGAAGGAACTCCCCTCAATTCCAAGACCTTCTGGGACATGGACAAAGTCATTTCTGATGGGGTTAAAAAAGGACAACACATCTATCATATTCTCAAAACTCATAACCTTGATGTCAGCTCCTCAACTGTCTATCGACACATCCGAAAAGGGTACCTATCTATCGCTCCGATTGATCTTGCCAGAGCCGTTAAATTCAAAGAAAGACGAAAAAGTAAGCTACCTTCCATCCCTAAAGAAGCTAAAAAAGGCCGTTCCTATGAGGATTTCCAAAACTATTTAGCACTGAATCAACTAGACTCTTGGCTGGAAATGGACACAGTTATGGGGAGAATGGGAGGTAAAGTCCTACTCACCTTCAATCTATCTTTCTGTAACTTTATCTTCGCTAGACTTCTGGATAATAAAACTGCCCTTGAGGTTACCAAACATCTCTATGACATCAAGAACACTCTTCACCAAGCGGACAAAGATTTCTTCCAACTCTTTCCTGTCATCCTGACAGATAATGGTGGAGAGTTTGCCAGGGTCGATGATATCGAAATGGATGTGCGAGGAGAGAGTAAACTCTTCTTTTGTGACCCTAATCGCTCTGACCAGAAAGGCAGAATTGAGAAAAATCACACGCTGATTCGCGACATTCTACCTAAAGGAACTTCTTTTGACAACTTAACTCAAGAGGATATCAATCTCGTCTGCTCTCATGTCAACAGTGTCAAACGCGCTGCTTTGAATGGAAAGTCAGCCTATGAACTCTTTGCATTTACCTATGGAGAAGAGATTCCTAAACTTCTAGGTATTTCTAAAATACCTGCAGAAGACGTCTGCCAGTCGTCTAAATTACTCCAACATAAGTTCTAAAAACTAATCTTTAACCGCATTCAAACGTCTCACACTAACTTCCACCATAGCGGAACTTAATCTGAAACGCTTTCAGATGAGGGGATTTTGTGCGCTCTTTTTTTCAATTCATTTCGGCTACAAAAGCGATGAAATCAAGCATGTTTAAAACCAGTAGAACTTACCCTGACACGGATTTCCACTGGTTTTTACGATTTTTATCAGACTAACTTCCACTTGGATTAGCAGTGGAAGTTAGTTTGGGAATTTACC
>NZ_VMLJ01000042.1:0-24531 GCF_013276615.1 Streptococcus sp. 1621 | reverse complement strand
GTTTGGGAATTTACCTTTTTATTTTGTGTGATTCGAATGTGATAATGGCAACAGTCTCACTAAAGAAATGAAAATCATACATAGAAATTTTTAAAAATTTTCTCTATCGTAAACCTGCCACTAGTTCAGAAACTATACTAGCTGATTCCAAACGTAATATGGTCACTTCATCTACCTTCCCTAATAATGGCATTGCACCATACCAAACAATGGTCTTGTTTACCAAAAGAATAGGCGTGACTATTTTTGATTGAGTAAAAGACACTTTAATTTTCTGGCTCTTCATCTGGTCTATCCATGTTTTATTTGCAACCGTCTCTGGTATACATATCTCAATTTGACTAATCCTAAATTCTTTTAGAAAATTCATCAGTTTTGTCTGGTGCACATAAGGTAAAATAAGCATACATTCCTGTCTTTCCCCTGCCAAGTCCTCTCTCAACACCTTCTCATATCTACTATCAACATAAACGAATTGTTTCTCCTCACCCTCGATGACACGATAATCCATCTTTCGATAAGCTACTTGTCGTTTCTGAAACATCTTTTCTAAATAAGGAACATGAATATCCACATAATCGAAAATCCGCACCAAAGACTTATCCTTGTAGTTTCTATGAATCCGACCTGCATACTGAATCAAATTATTTTTCCAAGAAAAGGGCGCTGCCAAGATAAGCGTGTCTAGCTGAGGCAAGTCAAAACCTTCGCCAATGTATTTTCCAGTAGACAACAAAACAAACCCTTTATCTAGCTGTTCTAATGTCTTCAATAAACTTGTTCTCTCTTGGACTTTGGTTTTTCCGCTAATAATGTAACAGTCATCAACCTCTTTCTCTTTCAATAACTTTTCAAAGACATCTATCTGTTGAATTCGATTGACTAGAACCAAGATATTCCGCCCTTCTGTCACTTGGTCTAGAATATCCTTGAGAATCATCTGATTCCTCACTGAGTCTGTCGCAATCCAATCACTAAGCTGTATAAAATTACTTGCTTTGGTCTTTTCAATCTCCAAATGACCAAAAGAAGTGAATCTTAATTGCAATTGCCGTTTAAAATCCGTTTCCCTCTTATCAGCAGTATGGAGTATCTCACCAATTCTCTGAAAAACAATAGGTTCATGACCATTCTTACGTTCAGGCGTAGCCGTCAAACCGTAAAGATACTTCCCTCTAAACTGTGCCACAACTTTTTCAAACATCAAAGCAGACACGTGATGACACTCATCCACAATCATCATCTCATACTTATCCAAAAGACTTTGACTATTTTCCAACTTAAATAGAGATTGGATCATAACGACATCAACCAGTCCACTCAGCCATTTCTTAGTCCCACCGTACTGCCCAACATAGCCTATTACCCTTTCACGACCTGATGCCGTATAACGGGTAGCTTCTTCCTCTTCGAAAGTCAAAAAATGGTTTAAACGATCCAGCCATTGGTCTAAGAGTTGCCTATTATGGACTAGAATAATTGTTTTGGTCTTACGTTCAGAGATGAGAGCAGCACCTAAAACGGTCTTCCCAAAACCAGTCTCCGCATGGAGTAAACCATTTTCTTTGGAAATCATATCTGACAGGGCTAACTCTTGCTCAAAAGTGAGTTCTCCCTTAAATTCCACTCTAATAGACCTCTGTACCTTTCTCCTATCTTCCACAGATACCTGCTTAAATTTATCTTGCAATGGATACAGTAAACCTCTTGGTAGCCATAAATAATGATCGGATTCTCCAAATAAATACATTCGCTCAGAAATTTGATAGGTTGGTTGTCGCATAGCCTGCTTTAAATAAAATTCGGGATTAGAAAATGAAGCCATATTTTTCAAGAAAAAAGTGTCTTGGGTGTCACAGACGATTTTTCAAGTTGGATCATATTGGATAAGATGACCTTCAACTCCTTATCCAATTCTTGCTTCCCTAACTCCTCTTGGATTAACAGTGCCACTTTAGCAGTTGAAACCCTCTGAATTTCTTGTAAATACCTCCATTGGTCTTCATAAGGCTGAAACTGTTCATCCACAAAGACCGTTCGCCCTTGATGATAAGCTTCTCCTTGAAAAGGCAAGGCAATCAAATTACCAAATCCCCCCTTAGGAAGAACATCCTGATTTGGAAACATGCGATCAAAAGAATCAAAGGACAGTTGCATACTTTCCTGCATAGCCAATTCTAATAGTTTCTTTCCAAACAAGCGAGCTTCTCGACTCGGAATCGCTTCCTCAAAGAAGAACCAAATATGGAGTCCGTGACCCGAACGAGAAATCTCTAAATGGGCTTCCATCTGGCGTTCCCTGGCTATTCTTCGAATGGCTAAACCGGCTTCTTTCCAATCACTTTCATCCAAATCCAGTACCAAAAAATAACAGCTATCATCTAAGTGCATAGGAAAGATACCGATAGCTGTCTCCCCACGAAAATGAGATTTCAAAACGGAATCCGTTAATGTCTGGAAACTCCGTTTTTCAGGCGGCAACTGCTTCCAACCATAATCATAGGATGGAAAATACTGAATTTTCCCTTGATCATTGATAAAACTCTTAGCATAAACATCATAACGGCCAGCAAACACAGAGGTAAACAATTGTAATTTTTCTTGCGTCGTCAAGTGACTACTTTGAAGTTGGAACATCTCCTCGAACTGAGAGCGTTCCATCACAAACTGACTCTTGTCTTTAAGACGTTTACACAAGAAAAACTCACTATCCCCATTAAAAGAAGAAAAGACATCAAGTACTTCTACCACAATTCCATCCAAAGACACAAAAACAGCCATAAGAGTCACCTCCTTGATTCCTATAGGCTGATTATAACAAGAATAGCTGAAATTGTACACGAAAATAAAATCCCTTACTTGTTACAATAGTTTTGAAAACTTTTATTTCTTTGCTACCCAGCCGATAGCATCACTTGGGGGATTCTCGATATCAATCCAGATAAATTCAATACCGATTTCCCCATTTTTAAACTTGGTTAAACGAATACCGTTGATTTCCAGTTCATTGAGTCGTTGACCTGTCAAGGTTTCTATCTTCTTCAACTAGTAAAATTAAGGGGGAACTAATACAAATCTTCTAAGCTTCTGTATTCAATAATTTCATTTTTGATAATATTCTTTTTAAACTCAAAATGTTTTAAAGGATTATCAACTAATACTAACTTTGGAATATCATCTAGGTTTGTGACCAAGGATAAAATAAAATCCGATTGAAACTCTTTGGCTTTTTCGAATTCTTTCGCAGTCAAACGCACACGCCCCTTAGATTTTCGGATACCTTTTACTTCGGCAAGGTAAGAATGCTCTTGAACATCTACTTGGAAATCATATCCATCACCATAAAGACGGGCATCGGTTAACTGTCCACCTTGGAATTTTTCTTCTTTATCAAAATGAAGGATAAAATAATTCTCTGCCTCCATTCCCGTTTCCTGTAGACGTTTGAATTTGGTTCGAATGATTGGTTTTTCAATGGTAGTAATGCCTGTTCGCTTTCCTTCACTGGCAAGTAGCATTTTAACGATTTCAGCATAACTATGAACATCTTCATTTCCAAACATCATATCAATTAAATCTTTACGAAAACGGTAAACTTCAGCTTTCTGCCACCAACCTTTTCGATTATTGTCAAAATAAGGATCAAATAAATCCATTCTATTTTTTACAACTCCAGTTGTTTCAGCAACTCCCAGAGAAACCACGTAGCGATAAAACTCCGACTTGCTAGAACATTGAAATTCTTTTATAAAAAGCTTGTCAAACTTAGCAAGACCGTAGCCAATTAAATTTAACAATTCATAATGAGGGTGTTTGGACATCACTTTCTCCATCAATAGATATTGATTTCATTATACCAAAAAACACGGCTCATCACCGTGTTTCTGTGTTTATTTAGCTTTATTCCACCAATTTCTTCATCTCATCAATACGTGCGACGGTCGCGGCGTATTTAGCTTGGTAGTCAGCTTGTTTGTCGCGTTCTTTCTGGACGACTTCTGGTTTGGCATTAGCTACGAAGCGTTCGTTAGAGAGCTTCTTGCCTACCATGTCCAGTTCTTTTTGCCATTTAGCCAGTTCCTTGTCGAGACGAGCCAGTTCTTCTTCGACATTGAGGAGGTCTGCTAGTGGCAAGTAGATTTCTGATCCTGTGATAACGCTTGACATAGCAAGTTCAGGTGCAGGGATGGTTGATGCAATTTCCAAGTGTTCTGGATTTGTGAATCGTTTGATGTAGTTGACATTGCTGTTAAAGAAGGCTTCCAAGTCACTATCGCTTGTCTTAACAAGGATGGTGATTGGCTTGCTTGGAGCTACATTTACTTCTGCACGCGCATTACGAACAGCACGGATCAAGTCCTTGAGGCTTTCTACACCTGTGTGAGCCGCAAGGTCTTCAAAGGCTGGGTTGACAGTTGGGTATTCTGCTGTAACGATAGAGCCTTCTGAGATTTGTCCAAAGATCTCCTCTGTCACAAATGGCATGATTGGGTGAAGGAGGCGAAGGATCTTGTCCAAAGTGTAAAGGAGAACAGAGCGTGTGATGACTTTCTCTTCTTCATTATCACTATAAAGGACTTCCTTGGTCAACTCAACATACCAGTCCGCAAACTCATCCCAGATAAAGTTGTAGAGGATGTGTCCAGCCACACCAAACTCAAACTTATCAAAGTTTTCAGTGACTTTGCCGATCGTTTCATTGAGGTTGTGGAGAATCCAGCGATCTGTGACATTTCCAGCTTCCTTGTTGGCAACTTTTTCCACATTGGCAGTTGCTTGCTCAAGGGTCAAGCCTTCATTGTTCATGAGGATATAGCGAGAGATGTTCCAGATTTTGTTAATGAAGTTCCATGAAGCATCCATTTTCTCGTAAGAGAAGCGCACGTCTTGACCTGGTGCAGAGCCGTTTGAAAGGAACCAACGAAGGGCATCGGCACCGTATTTCTCGATGACATCCATCGGGTCAATCCCGTTACCGAGAGATTTAGACATCTTACGTCCTTGCTCGTCACGGATAAGACCGTGGATAAGAACGTTTTGGAATGGCTGACGGTCAGTGAATTCCAAGGATTGGAAGATCATGCGAGACACCCAGAAGAAGATGATGTCGTAACCTGTTACCAAGGTTGAAGTTGGGAAGTAGCGTTTGAAGTCTTCTGAGTCGACATCAGGCCAGCCCATGGTTGAGAATGGCCAGAGAGCAGAACTGAACCAAGTATCCAAGACGTCTTCGTCTTGAGTCCATCCGTCACCTTCTGGAGCTTCTTCACCGACGTACATTTCACCCTCAGCATTGTACCAAGCAGGGATTTGGTGCCCCCACCAGAGCTGACGAGAGATAACCCAGTCGTGGACATTTTCCATCCATTGAAGGAAGGTATCGTTGAAACGAGGTGGGTAGAATTCAACTTTGTCCTCTGTGTCTTGGTTGGCAATAGCATTTTTCGCCAATTGATCCATCTTGACGAACCACTGCGTAGACAAGCGTGGTTCAACCACAACACCTGTACGCTCTGAGTGTCCAACACTGTGGACACGTTTTTCGATTTTAACGAGGGCACCGATTTCTTCCAGCTTGGCAACGACTGCCTTACGAGCTTCAAAACGGTCCATGCCTGCAAATTCAAAGGCCAAGTCATTCATAGTTCCGTCATCGTTCATGACGTTAACTTGTGGCAAGTTGTGTCGTTGACCAACCAAGAAGTCGTTTGGATCATGGGCAGGTGTGATTTTCACGACACCAGTACCAAACTCAGGATCAGCATGCTCATCCCCAACGATTGGAATCAATTTATTAGCGATTGGAAGGATGACGTTTTTTCCAATCAAGTCCTTGTAGCGTGGGTCTTCTGGATTGACCGCAACGGCAACGTCCCCAAACATGGTCTCAGGACGAGTTGTTGCCACTTCAAGGGCGCGTGAACCATCTTCCAGCATGTAGTTCATGTGATAGAAGGCACCTTCGACATCCTTGTGGATAACTTCAATATCAGAAAGGGCTGTGCGTGCAGCTGGGTCCCAGTTGATGATGAATTCACCACGATAGATCCAACCTTTCTTGTAAAGGTCCACAAAGACCTTGCGAACAGCTTTTGACAAACCTTCGTCAAGAGTGAAACGCTCGCGTGAATAGTCTACAGAGAGCCCCATCTTGCCCCATTGTTCCTTGATAGTAGTAGCATATTCGTCTTTCCATTCCCAAACCTTCGTCAAGAAAGATTCACGACCGAGGTCATAACGCGTAATACCCTCACCACGCAAGCGCTCCTCAACCTTAGCCTGAGTCGCAATACCAGCGTGGTCCATACCTGGAAGCCAAAGTGTATCAAAACCTTGCATGCGTTTTTGACGGATGATAATATCCTGCAAAGTCGTATCCCAAGCGTGACCAAGGTGAAGCTTACCAGTTACGTTTGGTGGTGGAATGACGATTGAATAAGGCTTAGCCTTTTGATCTCCAGAAGGCTTGAAAACATCGGCATCAAGCCATTTTTGGTAACGACCAGCCTCAACCTCGGCTGGATTGTATTTAGGTGAAAGTTCTTTAGACATGTGTTTGTCCTTTCTAGCTAATATCTTTAAATAAAATTAGTATGTAGAAGATAGGCTTTGATTCAACTCATCTTGTTTTTCTCATTATCTTCTATAAGCAAATAAACGGTGAAAATTTTACATTAACTTTCTCTCATTATCTTCATAATATGTTTATCAAAGTCTGATATAATTTTTTGAGTTCGGTTAAATTTTTCATACTCCTGAATGGCTTTTGAGTCTGCTTGTTTCTTGGAAATACTTCCTTTTCCTTCTAAAATTTCGTACTCATTAAAAGATAGAAAACGATTAATACTATCTGCCAATCCTCGCATTGTAAACGTATTACGGCGCTCAATCAAACCCTCGATATAATCAAAATAGGCTGTAACAGTTCGCTCTAGTTGTCGAATTTCTTTTTCTTGCAGATAGTTTTTAGCAACCGTTACATCTGATTTGAGTACTCGTCCATCAGGTGCATTCTTCCAAGTAGTTAATCCCATTTTTTCTTTACTTGCATCGGCTTGCTGATAGATAATTTCTGCAGCCGTACTTCCAGTAATTGCATAATGAAATTTATTTTGCACCATAGCATAGAAATTTTTAGTAATATCTGAGTTTCGATCATAATCTATGGCACATTCAGCAAAGATATCCGTAATTTGTTGATAGATTCGGCGCTCGCTAGAACGAATAGAGCGAATTCGTTCTAAAAGTTCACGGAAATAATCTTGTCCGAAAACTGTCTGTCCTTGTTTCAAACGTTCATCATCTAAAACAAAACCTTTGATGATAAATTCTTTCAAGGTCTTAGTTGCCCAAATTCTAAATTGAGTAGCCTTACTGGAATTTACTCGATAACCAACTGAAATGATAGCATCCAGATTGTAATATTCAAGTTCACGCCGGACAGTTCTATTGCCCTCTTGTTGAACCTGTGCAAATTTTGCACAAGTTGACACCTTATCCAACTCATCACTATCATAAATGTTTTTTAAGTGCTTTGTAATGACACTTCGTTCAACTCCAAAGAGCTCTGCAAGACCTTTTTGAGTCAACCAAAGATTTTCATCTTGTAAAAGGATATCTAGCTGAACGTCGCCATTTGGTGTAGTATACAGGATGAAATTAGAAATTTCATTCAAGACAATTTCACCTCCCCCCTTCCATAAACAATTACTTCTCTTTCTTAAACTTTATGCCGTTTTCTTTCAGCTTTTTAACGGTTACGGGACCAATTCCCTTCAAAGCGAGAACTTCTTTTTCAGTCCATTTTTTGAAATCTGAATACCTACGAATCCCATTTTCAACAAAGATGTGAACAAGATCCATCCGAATCCCCTTCATTTTTTCCTCATTCATAAAGGAATGACAATCGGATACCTCGGATAAATTTTTTATCATACTAGAATGATTCGAAAATACTGGTTTACGGCGGAATTTTTGGGCTTCGTTTGTTAAAAATTTCGTTAAAATAATATTTTCTAGTAAATAATCAAACAGAGGATACAAACTAGCTTGTAACGATTCAACTGAATTTGGATAATAGCATTCTTGGTCTTCTATATCTATAACTTTGAATTGCCAATCTTCCTCTATAAAGAATTCAACAGCTTCATCATTGATTTCCACTAATTTTGCAAATAACTGACTGGCTTCCTCAATTTTTCCTTGAGAAAAAGCAGAGATGATGGCATGAATAAGAATGGTATCGTCCCGTTTCCCTTTATTCAATTCTTCACGATAGAAGCGCTCAACCTTTAGTTCCTGACCAGTGATATGATACAAGGAAAGCATACAGAAGACAAAATTAGGAGGAAAACGTTCTGGTCGCTTACTCAAATATAGGTCAATCAATTTCATAGCCTTAGAATTGAAGTTCTCCATCATATAATACTCAATCAGAAACATCAGAGCAGACAGGATAGGGCGTGCTTCAAAATAATTCCAACTATTGTAGCCATTCATTTTCCATTTTTCTAAAACTAGAATTTCAAAATCCAATACTTTTTTAAAGGTTGACAAATCAAAGTCTTCAACCTCTGATAAGAATAGGTGAAAGTCAGCAGCAAAATAATCTGGATTTATTTTTAAAACTTGCTTTAACAATTTATTTCGCTTCTGTGTATTTGGAGTATGCATAGCTTCTCTAAATAAAGCATGATCCTGATTCCAATCAAAAGTCCTATTTTTCAGTTGGTAATTGATTAGCTGAACATCTGGATACTCTCCGTGTTCATCAGCATATTGCATCACTGCTGTATGCAGTTCATCGAAATTTTGAATAGTCCGACGTTCTACAAAAGTTGGATTTTTGGCCATGATTTCTGTCCAAGCAGCCTCTTCTTCAGAAATAACTTTGATATCCAACTTTTGCTGGCGTTTTAATTCTTTTTTTCTATTTTTCTTTTTAGCCATCTATTTTCTCCTCTAACTCATTCTTCAATATATCAAACTCTACCTCTGCTGTATTGGATATTCTTACGACCTCGGATACAGGCTTGAACGGGAATCTAAGCTTCTTTGTGATTCATTTGCTTTGAAGGTTGTACCCCAAGCCTGACCAAGGTAGAGTTTTTCCAGTTACATTTGGTGGTCGGAATCACGAATGAAAAAGGTTGAGACTTTTGAACTTCTTGAGTCTTGAGAACATCTTCATGAAGTTGTTTTGTTAACGACCAACCTAAACATAGGATGGAGTGTATTTAGGTGAAAGTTATTTAGACATTATTTTTTCTCCTTTTATGAATATTTCTTTTATATCTACGATTTATTAATATACTATGCATATTGTCACGATACACGTAATATCCATTATAGGTGTTTAAATAGAAATATTGTAATAACCAAATTATAATCTTCCCAATAACTAATGATAATATGAAACAAACGAAAATAATTATAGTTGAGGCAAATAATTCAGACATCCAATCAGCTTCGGGAGTTATAAATTCGACCAATTTCTTCTTAATCTTTAAACCCCAAATAATTTCGGTTAACTTTGGAATAATACTCAACATTAATAGAGTAAGAAAACCATATAGTTGAGTTCGATAGAGGTGTCTATCCATTTTCTCAGTTCTTATTGGTTTTTTCTTATGTTTTTTTGTATCGAATTGAGAATTTATTTCTCCAATTAGACTAGGAATTAAAATTGGCAAAAACCATGTTAAAGCATTTATTAATTCATTTTCAACTTGATTAAATACTGCTAACAGTAATATACAGATTGAACCAATTAACCATGATGCTATTACTTCTTTGGTATCTTTTGCACCATGTCTAATTAGATTATAAATCATCCACCAGCATATTAAATAAAGTGCAATAAGTGAACTGAACATAAGAATGTCAGTTATTAAATCAGAATGAAAATCAATAACATTAGAAATAAAGTAATAAATATAGATATAATACCATAAAAACGAAATAATAAGCATCGTGGCATATACATTCCACAGTGTCTTTCCCTTTACGATATCTATTTTATTAACTTTTTGAAATATCTTGATTGATCCTACAGTTTTTATAACAGATAATACAAATGGTAATATTAAAAGTATTACAATGATAATCCAGTTATTTATGTGATTTTTACTTATGCCATAATTAATAAAAAAATATTGAGATAAGTTGATTAAAGTTGATTCAACTAGATTTAGGTTATAAAGAATGTAAGTCAAGATTCCGCAAAATATTCCATCCCATGCGTTCATAAAAGCTAAAGATTTAGTACTTTTAGTAAGAAAAACTCTAAACTTATTAAATCGATTTTTATAGTTAAACACATATATTAGTATCAAGGCAAATTGTAAAATTATAACTAATTTAAAATCGGTAAGACAGAATATAATTAGAGATATTATTGGAAAATACGTTAGCGCATACATAAGTATTTTCCAAGTTTGAGCAAAAAGATTCTTCAATCTATTGTCAGTATTAAAATAATACATTAATTTCAATCTTTGCCTCCTAAATCTAATCTAAAGGTTGGTAAATCAAAATCTTCAACCTCTGATAAGAATGGGTGAAAATCAGCAGCAAAATAATCTGGATTGATCTTTAAAACTTGTTTTAACAGTTCATTTCGCTTCTGTGTATTTGGAGTATGCATAGCTTCTCTAAATAAAGCATGGTCCTGATTCTAATCAAAAATCCTATTTTTCAGTTGGTAATTGATTAGCTGAACATCTGGATACTCTCCATGTTCATCAGCATATTGCATCACTGTTGTATGTAGTTCATCGAAATTTTGAATGGTCCGACGTTCTACAAAAGTTGGTTTTTTAGCCAGTAGTTCTGTCCAGACAACCTCTTCTTCAGAAACGACTTTGATATCCAACTTTTGCTGGCGATTTAATTCTTTTTTCTATTTTTCTTTTTAGCCATCTATTTTCTCCTCTAACTCATTCTTCAATAAATCAAACTCTACCTCTGCTGTATTGGATATTCTTACGACCTCGGATACAGGCTTAAATGGGAAATCCCAGTTTCTTTGTGATTCGTTTACTTTGAAGGGTGTACTCCAAGCGCGATTAAGGTAGAGTTTTAAAGTTACATTTGGTGGTAGGAATCACGAACGAAAAAGATTGAGACTTTTGAACTTCTTGAGTCTTGAGAACGTCTTCATGAAGTTGTTTAGATATGTGTGTGTCCTTTCTCTATTTTGTTCATTTTATTTTGAATTTGCTTAGCAGCTTCTTCTGCAGACAAATTCGTATTATTTATTTTAAAGTAGTGGTGTAGCTCATTCGGTTGATGTTGGGAATTTAATTGAAGTGTTTCAGTGGTTTCTAAAATTTCTCTTTCAGATACCTCAATATGTCGTTTTAAGGGTTTGTGCTTTAATCGATTCTCCGTTCGATTTCGATGTAAGCGCTCCTCAAGACTTGTTTCCAACTCCACAAACAGAATCTCTTGATGATAGTCATTCAACAAATCCTGAATTTGCTTTAAATACATCAGCTGGTACTGATTTGAAAAATCAATTACGTCAGTTAAAATTACTGATCGCTGATTTCTTGCACTTGCTCCAAGGAAAGAAAAGGTGATTCCACGAACAAATTCCCACATTTCCTCTGTAAAGTCCTGATAGATTTCTAGTGCAAAATCGATGGCTTGATGGTTATAAAAGAGGGTAGCATCTGTCAGTCGAGATAATTCTTGACCAATGGTCATTTTTCCTGATGCTGGAGCACCAATGATGAAAAGATGCATCAAATTACCTCCCACTCACTCCTCAGCAAGCCATATCTCAAATCATCACAGCGATTGCCTTGGGCATCTTTGCGGTCTCGGATGCGAGCTTCCAGAGTAAAGCCAAGTTTCTCTGCGACTCGTTGACTTTGGGTATTGTAACCAAAGCAAGAAAGTTCAATCTTGTGAAGACCTAGTTCTCTAAAAGCTATGTCAATCAAGGCACGCGCTGCTTCTGGCACATAACCTCGTCCCCAATAGTCTGGGGGCAAGGTGTAGACAATCTCCAGTACATCGTCTTCGTGCCGATGGTTGAAATCAACAGAGCCGATGACTTTATCGGTTCCTTTGACGACAATTCCGTAGCCAGCTGGGAGATTTTCCTTTTGATTGCGCTCGGGAAGGATATGCTCCAGATAATAGATTTCATCTTCCAAGGTCTTGACGGGCGGAAAGCCCGCTGGGTAAGCGACCTCCGGCAAACTAGCGTAGGTATGGATACCCTCAGCATCTGCCACTGTACGAACTCGTAGGACGAGTCGTTCGGTTTCTAAGCGTTCTGGTAATTCAGCTCTTGTCATCCTTCTTCCTCGCTTTCTACAAAAAAATCGTCCCTGCCATCTACATGACAGGGACGAATGTATTTATCCGCGGTACCACCCAATTTCGGGCAGTTGCCCGCAACTCTCGTCTTTAAAACAAAAAGACACTTTTATTTCAATTTTTCATCCATTAGCAACCAGTTTTGACACATTTGTGGACTTCTCAGCTCCGCCACTTTCTGTAAAATGTGGGATTCAAAACACCTCTAATGGCTCTATTGTAGCAAGATTTTGACGGAAATGCAAGGCACAAGAAAAATTACTTGAATTTGATGCCATTTTCTTTCAATTTCTTGATGGTAGCTGGGCCGATTCCTTTCAAGGCAAGGAGTTCTTTTTCAGTCCAGTTTTTGAAATCTGAAGCAGACTTAATTCCTTCATCATAGAAAGTCTTAGCACGATCAAGTGGAAGTCCACCCAAGTTTGCTGCAAAATCTTCTACAGAATTGGCTACTTTTTGAGCTTGCTCTTTGGTAGCTTCCACTGCTTGTTCAACTTTTTTAGAAACAGCCTTACCAGCTTGGCTTGCTGACTGTTCTGCACGTTTCACGACTTTCTTTGTCTCTTCTACAACCTTAGTCACAGTACTTGAAAAAGCGCCTGCACGACGGAGGCTATTTCGTAATTGTTTTTTACGATTGAGTTTCTTTGACATGATAAAATCCTTTCAATAAAAAACCCCTGTTCTGACAAGGATTTAATATAAATATTCTATCAAGATTTTAGTAAAAAATCAAGAATCTATCTCATTTAATAATTCCGCTCACCAAACAATCCCTCTGGTAAATCATGGAATCCCTTACCTGCCTTGAAGTTTTCAAACTTACCAAGCAAGAACTGATAAGCATCCAAGCGACTTTCGTAGCGAATCATGGCATCTTTGGCACGCTCGTCTTGGTCTTCTTCGTAGACTTTTTGGCTTTCCTTGTGCGCCATGTCGTTAATCATAATCTGTGTATTAACCCAAGCTTCAAATTCCTTCATAAATTCTTGTTCGTAACTCATTTTTTCTCCTTATTCTAATCCACGGAAATAGTCCGTATCAATCTCACGGTAGGGTTGAATATCCTGAACGTACTCCAACACACCTTGGAATTCCCCATCTTCATTGTGCACTGCAGCGTAGGTGATGTGGACAAACTTACCTCGCGACTCAGACTTGAACCACATTTCATACTTATCTTTGCTTCCCTCACGAAGCCCCTTCATGATAGTCTTGACCTTGTCCAAGTACTTAGGCGGATGACAGAGTTCAACATTGCGCCCAACTTGGGACGGCGTCCGTTTGAAAATCATCTCATCAGCTGGCGTATTGTCATTGTAATACTGGAAAATATCGTCTTTATTGACAAAGGTAATCTCCATAGGGAGGTGATTGAGGATGAGATTGGCCTGCTCGACGGAGAGATAGCCATTGCCAAAAGCCTGTTGACTATGGCAGTCCAACACTGCTTCCTTTTCCTTAGGGGTAAAGGTAATGGTAAACTGTCCTTCTGGCGTATCAATAACCTGCTGAACTTGACCCTCTGCCGTATCTAGCTGTACAGGCTCCTCTTCACTCTTTTCCTCAACAAAACTCTGGCGTTCTGGCACCCATTTCTCAGACGGACGGATAATAGCATAGCCATAGGCGTCGCTCTCCTCTGCAATCTGAAGCCAATCATCTTGGGTAAAGGACTCAAGAAGAATCATGAGAAGGATGGACTCTTCCTTGAAAATCATACTTTCAAACTCTGTCGCAAAGGCTTCAAAAGTTTCCTTTACAGTGCTAATCGACACTTCTGGTAGTGACTTGGCTGTCGCTAAAGCTGTTTGAAAGAGTTCCCTAATCTGGTCATCCACTCCCCACATAACTTTGGGAGGTGAATCGTGTCCATAGCGCTCCATGATAGGAAAGAAAAGTTCTTCTTTACGTTGGTAATGAATATCAAATTGACCTACAAGTCCCATCTGACGCACCAAACCCTTACGCATCTCCGCCAGCATTTCTTCATCTTCCATAGACTCATAGGTATCTAACAATCTACGAATGCGAATCAAGGTCGCACGGAGAGCCAGATTTTCTTCTTTGAAAATCCGAACTGGGTGACCTGGATGCTCAGTATCCTCTACTTCGACACCTTTGATAGCATTTTTAAAAAGATTAGCATGGACATCGCAGAGTTCCATAACATCTTCAAAGGTGACACCTGAGTCTGAGTTCATCAGCTCGTGCTCCATGAGGGAAATCTCTATGGCTGAGACACCCGCAAAGGTCGCATCAAAACGCTCCTGAACCGACTCAGGAGAGGCACCATTGTGCAATTCTAACAAAATATCCCGCAGGACATGAATCCGTTCATCTGCCATTAGTCTAACCCAATCACTTCGTAGCCGTTTGCTTCCAGCGTGCGGACAATCTTGTCCATAGGTGTTCCTTCAAGCTTAGAACCCTGTTTGAGTGATACTTTACGACCAACTGTGTTGCGCATCAAGGGATTAGCAAGGGGTTTAAAACCAAGCTCCACTAGGATTTCCAAGACTTCTGGATGCTTGTCCACCACTTCTGCAACAGGAATTGACACATCGATGATATTGTCCATGACGACCTCCATTGTATGTTCTAAAATGATTTTACTGCTTATATTATACCATATGGAAAGAGAATAAAAAACTAGCAGTGGAGTTCCTGCTAGTTCTCTGCGACTTGGATTACCATCTAGATAAGTTTAAAGAGCCAATCCAATATCTTAAACACTATCTTGTAAAACAATGATTGGACTGCAAAAGAGATGATCATCCAAAAGAATTTCACAATCCCAATAATCGGTTTGATAAAAATAATGGCAAGAAGTCCCCAGAAAAATTTCATTTTTTATCCTCTGGCTTAATGAGCCACCGAGCCGTATCCATTAACTTGTCGGCAATAAAAAGTTTCCCCAGACCGACAACGGCATTATCATCTTTCTTTATCGTTTTCATTACTTTTACACCTTGCACGGTCAAAAAGTAATTACCATAAATTTTAGCTAGAGTTTTTATGAGTCCCATATTACTCTCCTTCGATGATTTCAGCCTCTTTTCGGATTGTTTCAACATCTTCTTGATATTGAACTTCACTATAGTTAACTAGCTTGGACAATTCTTTCTGCAAGCTTTCGCCCATCGGTTTCATAGTTGCAAAGGTTAAACCACCTGAAATGATACCACCCAAGATAGGAATAAATTTCCCCATTCCTTTGGCCAGCCCTCCCTTGGTAAGATTCACACCAAATATTCTTAAGACTTTTTTCAAAATAGGATACCAAAGCGTCTTTGTTAAAGCTTTATTAGGTACTGTTTTCATTACCTGTTTGGCAATTGTTATACCACCAGCACGTAGCAAAGCAGCAGTTCCATTCACCCCCAACATGACGCCTAGATAAAGCAAAAGGGTATTTTGAGCATCTTCACTCAACTCCTCGCGTGAAGCCCAAAGATCCTCATAACCATAAATATAACCTAATTCTTGGGCCAATTTCAGAGAGAAACCATAAAATTGAGCCACATCAGCTGGAATGGTAATTGCCATGGCAATCCCTCCAGGTAATCCTGCCAAAACAGACGTTCCACTCGCCAATAAAACATTATCCCTAATGCATACATTAGCCACTCTATCTAAGGTTTCTTGAGATAAGAGAGACGTTGGGCCTTGTTCTAATAAGGTAGGAATGTCCTGTGGATCCAATTCTTTGGAAAACTTATCCACTAAAAATTTCGAACGATCAACCTTAACAACTGGTAGTTTTACCACTTGTTGTAATACTTGCATAGCTAACTCTTGTTCAGCCATATACAAACTCCTTTTACTTATGTAAGTTATATTCTATGATAGCATACTCTTTTAAAGTATGTTTCAAATTCCCCTCAAAAATTTTCAAAAAATCCTTAGCAACTTATTTGTTAAAGAACTTTAATAGTCTTTGTAGAAACAGCTCGAATATTCCACTCCTACCTTTACAACATGATATTCTATCTATGAACGATAGTCTATTATTATTTCACCTAAAATGTTCCTTGAATACGTACTAACTATGAACTTTCGAGTTTCATTTTATAAATCCATAATTTCTTTTTTCTTTCGATCAAACTCTTCCTGAGATAGTATCCCAGCATCTAAAAGAGATTTTAGTTTTGTAAGGGCTTCGATTTGTTCATCTAATGATAAACTTGGTTTCATTGCTTTTTCATCTAAACCTTGTGCCATATTCATACCAAAAATCATCCCTGCACCATCACCTAGACCATGTTGCTCCACTCCTGATGCAATTTTTTGTTGTGCTGCAATATTAGAAGCTTTCTGCGATACATCATCATAAGCCTTTAAATTCATCTTATTTGATGAAAATTGTTTAACCAGTTCCTTAGATTCTGGTGAGAACTCAATATTAGCAATGGCAACTTTTACAATCTCAAATCCAAAACGTTCTTTCCAAGTCCCTGCATACTGTCCATCATTCGATACTTGGGTTGCAAGAATTGAAGCTTGTGACGGCAATTGTGAAATACGATAAGTTGTTGACAAAGAATTGAGTGCAACAATAAAAGATTGGAGAAACTCTGTCACTATTTGTGATCTAGCTTGAGTACTGTCGAAAGTATAATAAGTCACATTGGCAGGAAGAAAATTTCTGATAAATTGCTTAGCATCTGTAATTTGGATAGAAAATGTTCCAAAAGCACGTACTTCTAAATCTGTCCCATAAAACAAATCATTATACATGACTGGACCGCGAGTCCCAAATTTAATATCACGAATTTCTCTCAAATTAACAAAACAAATCTGTTTTTGCTGATCACTTTGACCACCGAATCCAACACGATTAACAACATTGTCAAACAGTGACTTTTTCAATCCATCACCGTTAAAAACACTGCTCTCACCATTTTGGTATTCATATCCACCTGGTTCTGTAATAATTTCCTCAATACCAGACTGACTAAAGATAAAGGCAGCAGTATTTTCTGGAATAAAAATCTTGGATCCGTTCGAAATAACACCTACAGATCCCTTCGTATTGACACCCCTACCATTATTACTTTCTTGAACAATACCGGGACTTACAGCTGTATGTTCATCAAAAGCTTGAACTGTGATAATTTCTTTCCACTGATCTGCAAATGTCCCACCAATAGAATCTGTAATTGCTTTTATCAACCCCATTTAATTGCCCCCTTATAAACTCTGATCCATATCACAATAGGCACATCTTACTGTTTGCTTCACTTGACCTGACAAAGGTGCTCCACAAAAGCTACACTTGGTTGAAATCTTTTCTGGCTCTGCATCCTTAATCCCAAGCCCTGCTTTAAAAGTGTCAAATGTATCCTTAAATGTTTCTGCTAAAACATCTGCTCCAAACAAGCTACTATCCCCCAAGGTTTCAAAATTACTTGTATCACCTGAAATCAATTTAATAATGTTTCTAGCCCACTTGTCAGTATCCTTAGTATTATTAAATGCAAAGATAGCTTGTCCGCCATTATAATAAATTTCCAGCCGTTTCACACCATTGGTTTTGGTTACTGAAACTTGAGGTTTCCCTTCAAAAATTTTAATCTGGTTAATAGGAATGGTAACTTGGTCTTTTTTTCCTCCCCACAAACCTTTTTTGATATATATTAAGTGTAGATTCGTTAAAATTAATTCATCTGTAGACAAACCATTTTTCCCAAAACTCACATGGTCACTATTCATAACCATATATTCATGTGGCAATAATTGATAATCCATATTGAACTCCACTCTTCCTATTAAAGACTAGCTTTCCACTGCTCCACTTGTTCATGTAGATTATCACGATAATCTTTTAGAGTCTTAATCACTTCTTCTTTCCCTTGAATCGGTGCTTTCTTTAATGGACCATATTGTTTTTTCAAATCTTCCATTTCTTTTTTAGTGCTATCTTTTAGTTCTTGGATAGCAGCGCTATCTTCTAAAACAGTTCCTTTAAAAGCTTCGTCTGCTTCTGTATAGTAATTATCGATTATTTTCTCATTCATAATCAAGTAATCTTCATAGGTTTTTATAGACTCAATTGTCGTATCGCTAACATCTTGTGGGTTAAAATCGCTTGAACTGAGTTTTTCTTTTGCTTTAGCAAACAATCCTTTCTTTTCAGAACTACTAGATGAAGCTTCTGTTTGATTCTCACTAGAAGAGCTACTTGTTTTTTCAGAAAGAGAACTACAAGCAACTAGAGTAGAAACGGAAAGACATAGCAAAGCTAAACGACAAACTTTTTTTACATTATTCATTGATAGAATCTCCTTTTATTTATGAAATCATCATATCATATTTCCTAAAAAAAAAAAGCATTTTCTAATTAGATAACATTAAAAAATACAGAATCCCTTTTTTAAAAGAATATTTTTCCATTTCAAATTCCACCTATTTTCCTCCACCAAAAAAGAGGGTTGCCCCTCTTCTTAGTTCTTATCCAGATTGCGTAGCATTTCGTCAATCTTGTTTCCATATTCGATGGACTCGTCTTTGACGAAGGTCAAATCTGGGATTTTGTACAATTTCAAATTGCGACCAAGTTCACGTTTGATAGTACCAGTTGCTTTTTCAAGCCCGATTTGGGCTTTCTGATTATCTGAAGCAAGGTTACTCAAAATGGTGTAGTAAACCTTGGCAACAGACAAGTCACCTAGCATCTGAACATCTGTGATGGTCACGCCTTGGACACGCGGATCACGGACTTTCTTTTGCAAAATCTCATTGACTTCACGCTTGATTTCCATGCCCACACGATCCGTACGGAAATGATTTGCCATGATATTCCTTTCTCTACTTTGAACCAAAAGCTAGGCCAGCAGACCTAGCTATTTTTATTAGATAGAGGAACTAGAGCCATTTGAATCTAGGAAACAAGCCTTAGATAGAACTGAAGTTCATCAAGGCGCTGTTGACGACGAGTCAAATGAGCTATCGTTTCTCTCTTATCTCTTGATTTCTTCCATGACATAAGCCTCAATCACATCATCAGTCTTGATATCATTGTAGCCATCGATCATCAATCCACCTTCACGACCGTTTGTAACTTCTTTCACGTCGTCTTTATAGTGTTTCAAGCTTGCGAGTTCACCATCATAGATAACGACACCATCACGGATAACACGGACTTTAGAGTCACGGGTAACCTTACCGTTGATAACCATGAATCCACCGATAGTTCCCACTTTAGACACCTTGAAGGTTTCACGGATAACTGCTTCACCGATAACTTTTTCTTCAAATTCTGGATCAAGCATCCCCTTCATGGCTTCTTCCATCTCTTCGATAACCTTGTAGATAATGCTGTGGAGACGGATTTCCACATCGTCAGCTTCTGCTTGTTGACGAGCTTGTGGTGTAGGGCGTACGTTGAAACCAACGATAAAGGCATTTGAAGCTTCCGCAAGTGTTACGTCAGATTCATTGATGGCACCAACCGCTGAGTGGACGATGGTAACTTTAACACCTTCCACATCGATCTTTTGAAGTGAGGCAGAAAGGGCTTCAACAGAACCTTGTACGTCTGCCTTGATGATGACATTAACAGACTTAAGTTCACCAGCTTTGAGGGTATCAAAGAGGTTTTCAAGGCTGACACGTTGGGTAGCTTGACGTTGTTTCATAAGAGCACGTTTGGCACGTTCTTCACCAGCCGCACGCGCAGATTTTTCATCTTCGTAAACGGCAAAGTGGTCACCCGCCATCGGCGCTTCGTTCAAACCTGTGATTGACACTGGTGTTGATGGCCCTGCAACCTTAACACGACGACCAAGGTCGTTGGTCATAGCACGGACACGACCGAAGGTATTTCCGACAACGATTGGGTCTTGAACATTCAAGGTACCTTGTTGAACAAGAAGGGTTGCGACCGCACCTTTTCCTTTATCCAAGCGCGCTTCGATAACTGTACCGATCGCACGCACTGTTGGGTCTGCCTTGAGTTCTTGGATTTCAGCCACAAGAAGGACTGTTTCCAACAATTCTTCGATGTTTTGGTTGAATTTAGCCGAGATTTCAACAAATTCAGAATCTCCACCCCAAGCAGTTGACATGACACCATGCTCTGCCAATTCACCGATAACGCGTTCTGGGTTGGCACCTGGTTTATCAATCTTGTTGATAGCTACGATAATTGGAACGTTCGCTGCTTTTGAGTGGTTAATGGCTTCGATTGTCTGAGGCATAACCCCATCATCTGCCGCTACGACCAAGATGGTAATGTCGGTAACAGAAGCACCACGCGCACGCATTGATGTAAAGGCCGCGTGTCCTGGTGTATCAAGGAAGGTAATCTTCTTGCCATTTTCCACGATTTGGTAGGCACCGATATGTTGAGTGATACCACCCGCTTCACCTGTCGCAACACGAGAGTTACGAAGGGTATCTAGGAGGGTTGTTTTACCGTGGTCAACGTGTCCCATGATAGTTACAACTGGTGGACGCTCAACCAATTCATCTTCATTGAGATAACCATCTTCGACAAAGAAACGTTCGATGTCGGCATTATCCACTTCAACCTTTTGCTTAGCTTCGATACCATAATCCACCATGAGGAGTTCAATGGTTTCCCCATCCAAGGATTGGTTTTGTGTGGCCATGACACCCATCATAAAGAGTTTCTTAACGATTTCAGCTGGTTCACGTTTGATACGTTTTGCGATTTCCGCAACGGTCATACCATCTGTATACTCAAATTCTGTTGGCAATTCATGGAATTTACGCTCTGTAACAGGTTTTGGAGTCTGATTACGGTTGTTCTTGTTATTGCCTTTTTTATTCTTTTTGTTGTTATTCCAGTTACTATTCTTTTGATTTCTCACTTGATTTTGACTACTTCGATTCTTTTGTTGTTTTCTAGGACCATCTTCTTCGTGATCATAATCGTCACGATTTTTGTCTGGTCGAGCTTGTTTTTTACGACGTGTATCTACTGCAGGTTCTTTTTTCTCAGGGACGACTTCAACCACTGCTTGAACTTGCTGTGCTTGTTGCGCTTGTTCAGCTAACTTAGCCGCTTCTTCAAAGATTTCCTCTGGTTCCTTGCGTTTGTTAGCTTGAGCCAAGGCTTCTTTAGCCGCTTGATACTGCTTGAAGCGTTCCTCACTTGAACGCGCATACTCTGCATTTTGCTCTGCTTTTAGGGCTGCTGCACGGGCTTTAAAGTCAATACGTGGAGCCGCTTGATTTGAACGTTTGTCCTCTTGCTGACGGCGCTCATTTCTACGATTTTGCTGACCTTGCTGCTTCTTAGCTTGGTCATTAAAGCGACGATTGTCGCGGTTGCCTTGAGCTTGTTTTCCGCCATTACGGCCGTCATTTTTCTGACGGTTTCCGTTTTGTTGTTGGTCACGGTTATTGCCCTTATTTTGCTTGCGTCGTTCTGCCTGCTCTTTAGCACGTGCTTCACGCTCAGCCTTGAAATTACGACTTTGCGGTTTAGCCGCTACTTTTTCTGCCTTCGGAGCGACTGCCTCAGCTGGTTTTGCCTCTTCCTTGGCTACAGCTGGTTTAGCTGGTTCAGACTTTTCGGCTTTCTTTTCTGTACTTGCTTTTGGTACTGCAGGTTTTGCTTCTGCTTTCGGAGCAGCTGCAGGCTTAAAGCTGGCAGCGATTTTTGCAGCGACAGCTTCTTCCACACTTGATGAGTGGCTTTTCACATCCAAGCCCAACTCTTTTGCACGCGCTACAACTTCTTTACTTTCTTTTCCAAGTTCTTTTGCGATTTCGTACAATCTTTTCTTAGACAAATCATGTCCTCCTCTTCTATTCCATAAGAGACCTCATTTTCTTTGTAAATCCAGCATCTGTTACAGCCAAAACCTTTCTCGATTTTCCGACTGCTATGCTTAATTCCAGTGTTGAAAACACGGTTACAATTTCTACTTGATAATAATGACTTTTATCTTGAATCTTCTTGGTCAGATTGGGTCCAGCATCATGGGCTAGAAAGACCAACTTGGCCTTGCCGTCTTGAATGGCCTTGACCACCAATTCTTCACCCGATATAATCCGCCCTGCTCTCTGAGCAAGTCCCAAGAGATTGCTTATCTTTTGCTTATTCAAGTCCTAACTCTCTTCTTTTCACTTTGTGATCCACATAAGCGATCAACTCGTCATAAAAGCTTTCTTCCACTTCCATGCTAAAGCTGCGGTTAAAGACTTTCTTCTTTTTCGCCTCTAAGGCTTCTGCATTGTCTAGCTTGATATAAGCGCCGCGGCCATTGGCCTTGCCCGTAGGATCAATAAAGACTTGTCCTTCCTTGTTCTTGACAATGCGGAGCAAATCACGCTTATCAATCACTTCATTGGACACGACAGACTTGCGCAAAGGGATTTTTCTCGTTTTCATCTTTCCCTCCTCTAGCAGCTTTTATTCTTCTACAGTATCGTTTTCTGCTTCCAAATCTACCGAACCAGCTTCTTCCATAGCTTCAAATTCACTAGCAGACTTGATATCGATACGGTAACCAGTCAAGTGAGCTGCCAAGCGCACGTTTTGTCCACGACGACCAATGGCAAGGGAAAGCTTGTTATCAGGAACAACCACCAAGGCACGTTTGCTGTCGTTTTCGTCAAAGATAACTTGGTCAACCTCAGCAGGAGCGATGGCATTGTAGATAAATTCAGCTGGATCTGCTACCCACTCGATAACATCGATATTTTCTTCGATTGGCACCATACGATCATTCTTAGCATCGTAGCGAGCTGGGTGGAATTTGCTAGTGATTTTCTTGATATTCGCTCCACCGCGTCCAACGATTGTACCAATAGCGTCCACGTTTGGATTATGGCTACGAACTGCAACCTTGGTACGGTCACCTGCTTCACGAGCCACGCTCATGATTTCAACAGTTCCATCATAAACTTCTGGAATTTCTTGTTCCATCAAACGTTTGATCATTTCTGGATGGCTACGGCTAACAAAGACGTTGACGCCACGAGGATTGTCTTCAACCTTATAAACATATACTTCGATACGATCGTGGGAAGCAAAAACTTCCCCAGGGATTTGGTCTTGTTTTGACAATTGGGCTTCGATGCTACCAAGATTGACATAGATGAAGCGGTTGTCAAAGCGCTCTACTGTACCAGACATGATTTCTTGCTCATGTTCTTTGTAAGTATTGTAAGTGATGGCACGTGTTTGCTTGCGCATTTTTTCCATGATGGTTTGTTTGGCAGATTGGGCTGCTACTCGACCAAACTCAGCAGGTGCTTCTTCAAACTTGATTTTGTCACCAAGTTCATAGGCTGAATTGATAGCAAGAGCATCTTTCAAGCTGATTTCCAAACGGCTATCAAATACTTCATCAACCACTTCACGGACAGTATAAACTGTAAAGTCACCTGTTTTTTCGTTGAAGTCAATAGCTACGCTGTCTGATTGACCATAGCGTCTGCGATAAGCGGAACGAAGCGACTCTACTACTGCGTCGATGATGTCTTCTTTTTTGATTCCCTTGTCTTCTTCCAAAATGCGGAAGGCCTCTAGCATTTCTTTACTCATGTTTTCTTCACTTTTGAATCCTCAAAAGCTATCCTTTCTTTTTCTATAATTTAACTGCTAAACGTGCTTTTGATACTAAACTGTATGGAATTTGGACAGTTTTCTTACGTGTCTTGTCCATATATTCCATAGTCAACTCATCCTCTTCAAAGGCCAACAAGGTTCCTTCAAAGACCTTTTGCTTATCGATGGCTTGGTAGAGCCCGACATGGATGTATTTCCCAACCGCTCCAGCAACTGCATCCTTGGTTTTCAAAGGACGTTCCAAGCCTGGACTGGTGATTTCTAGGAAATATTGTTCTGGGAAGGGATCTGGCTTGATAGTGTCTAGGACAGGACTGATAATTTCTGTCAAGTCTGCCGTGTCGTTCAAGGTAATTCCTTCAGGTTTATCTACAAAAATACTGAGAATCATGTCACTGCCAATCTTTCCATACTCGATATCCACGAGTTCGAAAGGTGCTTGGATGACAGGTTCTACAACTTCTCTGACTAATTCTACGATTGTTGCGATTGCGTCCACCTCCTCATAAGCAAGAGGCGAAGATATTTCCCCGCCTCTCTTTCTCATATTCTTACTTACAGTATAGCACTTTTTACTACTTATGTAAAGCAAAAGCACTTGTACAGCCTGATTTTAGGCCATTTCTTAAAATTCGCTAACTTCTCAAAGTAAC